>JAYUYF010000184.1:0-1903 GCA_043752605.1 Roseiflexaceae bacterium | reverse complement strand
GGGCGGGCCCCCCCCCCCACCCGACGGGTTTCTGCAACGAACCGCACCGATCGTCTCTACCTAGTTCTGCTGGGTGGCCATTTCGCGGCGCTTCTGGTCGCGCTTGCGCTCATCCTGGCCGAGCACCTTCTTGCGCAAACGGTAGCTCTTTGGCGTGACCTCGACGAGTTCATCATCGCTGATGTACTCGATCGCATCATCGAGGCTCAGCGTGCGCGGCGTCTCGAGCCGTACACTTTCTTCTGAGCCCGACGCGCGCATGTTGGTCAGGTGCTTCTTGCGGCAGATATTTACCTCGAGATCACGATCACGGATGTGCTGGCCGACGATCATCCCCTCGTACACATCGAGGCCGGGCGAGATAAACAACTGGCCGCGATCCTGTGCACCGTTGAGACCAAACGCCGTTGCGGTGCCGCTCTCAGAGGCGATCAGCGAGCCAAGCGCACGAGTATTGATGTCACCGTTCATTGGCTCGTAGCCCATAAACAGCGCGCTCATCAGCCCTTCACCACGGGTGGCGGTGAGAAACGTCTGGCGGAAGCCAAGCAGGCCGCGCGTCGGCACGTTGAATACCAGATGCACCAGCCCATCATCGCGGATGCTCATATCGCGCATGATACCGCGCCGTGCGCCCATCAACTCGATCACCGTCCCCTGGTAAGTCGATGATACTTCGACCTCGACTTGCTCAATCGGCTCGACGCGCTGGCCATTTTCTTCTTTGAAAATAACCTCGGGGCGCGAGACCTGAAATTCGAAGCCCTCGCGGCGCATCGTCTCGATCAGGATCGTCAGGTGCAGCTCGCCGCGGCCGCTCACCGCAAACGCATCAGGAGCATCGGTATCCTCGACGCGCAGCGCCACATCGCGCTCGATCTCGAGATACAGCCGCTCGCGCAGCTTGCGCGAGGTGACGTGTGTGCCCTCACGACCGGCAAACGGCGAATTGTTGACGCTAAACGTCATCCGCACCGTCGGCTCTTCGACCGCGATCGGCGTCAGCTGCTCAGGATTTTGCGCATCGGCAATCGTATCGCCGATACCCGCATCCGCGATACCCGAGATCGCGATGATATCACCCGCGTGCGCCTCATCGACCTCGCTGCGCGTCAGCCCGCTGAAGACAAACAGCTGATTGATGCGGGCGAGCGTCTGCGTGCCATCGCGCGCGATGTGCATCACGGGCTGCGCCTTGCGCACCGTGCCGCGCCGCAAGCGGCCCACCAGCACTTTGCCCTTGTAATCGTCGTAGAACGTCGAGGTGACCATGAACTGCGCTGGCTGTTCGGCATCGACATCGGGAGCCGGGATCTTCTCGATGATCGCATCGAATAGCGGCTCGAGCGTCTCGTGAATTTTGAGTGGCGAGCGGCCAGCCATACCGCGCAATGCATTGGTGTAGACCGTGGCGAATTCGGCCTGCTCATCGCTCGCACCCAGATCGACAAACAGATCAAACGCTTCGTTCACCACATGGTTGGGGCGCGAGTTGGGCCGGTCAATTTTGTTGACGACCAGGATCGCGCGGTGGCCGGCCTGTAGCGCCTTGCGTAGCACAAAGCGCGTCTGGGGCATCGGGCCATCGACGGCATCGACCAGCAAGAGCACACCATCGACCAGATTCATCACACGCTCGACCTCGCCGCCAAAGTCGGCGTGGCCGGGGGTATCGACGATGTTGATCTTGATGCCCTTGTAATTGACCGCCGTATTCTTCGAGAGGATGGTGATACCGCGTTCGCGCTCGAGATCATTCGAGTCCATCACGCGCTCGACCACCTGCTGGTTATCGCGGAAAATGCGCCCCTGCCGCAGCAATGCATCGACCAGCGTTGTTTTGCCGTGGTCGACGTGGGCGATGATCGCGATGTTTCTGATGTCTTCTCGTCTCATCTTCTCT
>JAYUYF010000183.1:0-1905 GCA_043752605.1 Roseiflexaceae bacterium | reverse complement strand
GCTTCGGGCGCAACAAGCTGCCCCGCGCACCAGTGGTGGTACAACTCGGCGCACGCCAGGCACAGGTCTATTTTTCGCCCGGCAGCGGTGCCAATGCTGCGCTGGTGGCCCGCATCACGGCGGCGCGACGTTCGGTGGTGTTTCTGGCATTTTCGTACACCTCACCCACGATTGGCGCAGCGATGGTGGGGCGCACTGCCGCCGGTGTATCCGTGCGTGGGGTCTTCGAGCGCCGTGGGGCGCGCGCTGCGAGCTCGCAGATTGAGCCACTGCGCGCGGCGGGTGCTGCGGTGCTCGATGATAGCAACTGCTACAACCTGCACCACAAGCTGATGGTCATCGACGGACGCTATGTCGTGGTCGGCTCATATAACTTCACCGGCAACGCTGAGACTCAGAACGACGAGCACTTGCTCATTATCGATGACCCGGTGCTGGCGCGTGCGTTCACTGCCGAATTCGACCGCGTCTACGCACAGGCGCTGCTGCCGCAACGCTGTTAAAACACAAGCGCCACCCGTATGGGTGGCGCCGCTGGTGCCGGTGACGGGACTTGAACCTGTGACCTAACGATTATGAGTCGTTCGCTCTAACCACTGAGCTACACCGGCCCGCTCGCTGCCTGCTGACAGCGTTGGATATCGTAGCATACGGCCGGGGGGCTGTCAAATCACTACGTGCGCGTGGTGATACGCAAATCGGTAAACGTCGCACCCGCCGAGGTAGCAAAATTCTCGAGATAAATGCCAGCAACACCGGTGGCGAGGCGGGCATCGACGATTGTGGCGACCGGGGTGTCATTGATAGTGAGCTGCAACTGGTCGCCTTCGGCGGTGAGCACCATTGTGTTGCGGGCAGCGGGTTGCACGGCATTGCTGTGAGTCGGGGGCAGCAGTGTCTCCCAGCGGTCGCCGAGCGCCGCGAAGCACCCGACCTGTTGCGTGGCGTCGAGCCAGCAGGCATAGAACTGCTGCTGCGGCCCCTGGCCACTGGCGCGCACCACCAGCCCGGCGCGCACCCCTGCCTGCGGCGTGAGGCGTACCAGCGCGCGCGTATCGCCGCTGGTGGGTAGCGGTGGCGTGGCGACAACAAACCGCTCGCGCGCCAGTAACCCGATTTCGAGCACCGCGCCCGCTGCGGTGGCGGAGACATCGCCGCTGACTGCGGGCAGCCAGGCCCCCGGATCGGGGCCAAAGCGCACCTGGCGCGCCTGCGGCCCCGTCGCGCCGAGCACCACCCAGCCATCGACGCTGAGCGTGGCGGCGATCTGCGCCAGCAGCGGGGCATACTGGCTGGCCAGCGGCGCGGGGAAGGTCAGGCTCAGTGTGGCCAGTCGCGCACCCGTGGCGCGCAGGAGCACGTGGGTGCGGGCACGACCACCGCGCGCGTTGCCACTGACCCACCAGACCAACACATCACCGCTGACCAGTTGCTGGATGCTATACAGTGTGTTGGCGGGCACCAGCGCGGCGGCGGCGCGGCGCAGGGCGGTGGCATCGGCGGTTGTGGGCAGATCCATCAGGCTGAGCGACAGCCGCGCACTACGGTCTGGCGCGATCCAGGCCGTCCGCGCAGGGGATTCGACCTCGTCGCGCAGCCAGCCACCCGGGGCTGCAAGCGTGAACAGGCCAGCGGGTGCGCCGTAGGGCACCAGCGCAACCCGGCCGCTGGTGGCGGCGGAGACCGCACGGAGCGCCCTGGGGCTGCGGGCCGCCACGGTGGATCCGCACGTTGCGCCAGACAGGCAGAGTGCGGCGAGCAGGCTGAGGCGCAGGACGGTGTTTTTCATATCATCATGCTAATGAGTGCGGCAGCATACGACAACGCGCGTAGATTGCGCGGCGATGACGGTTGGCTGATTTGACGCTGGTTGCTATTGCTTCTACTATGGAGCACGAGCGAGTA
>JAYUYF010000182.1:0-11697 GCA_043752605.1 Roseiflexaceae bacterium | reverse complement strand
GCCACGATTCTGCATACAGATCCCGGTCTCCCCCGCCACCACGCCCGCGCCAAAGCCGTAGTACAGGCTGTTGATAAACGAGACCGCATTGCCTGCCGCATCGACAATGCTAAAATAGACCGTATCGTGCCCGCCGGGGAGCGGTGTAATCGGCACGCGCGTCATCGCGTGCGCCGGATCGATCAGCGCACGGCGGCGGGCGGTATTGGCGTCACTGAGCAGCAACTCGACCGGCACACTGGCCATGGCCGGATCTGCCACATACGCCGCCGCATCGGCAAACGCCAGCCGCAGCGCCTCGATCTGGAGATGCAGCGCGGCGGGCGAACCGGCCGGGTGCGCAGCCAGATCGAGGCCATCGAGGATACCCAGCGCCATGAGTGCCACGATCCCCTGGCCGTTTGGCGGGCACTGCAACACCTCGACATCGCGGTAGCGCACCCGTAGCGGATCCTGCCATGTACTGGTGTGCGCCGCGAGATCCTCCAGCGCCAGCACGCCACCCTCGCGTTCGCTGGCGGCGACGATCGCCTGCGCCAGTTCGCCGGTGTACATTGCCGCCGCACCGTGCTCGGCTATCAGACGCAGCGAGCGCGCCAGACCCGGCTGACGAACGACCGTTCCCACCAACGGCGGCTTGCCGTCGATCAGGTAGGTGCGCGCGGCAGCGGCCTGTTGCGCGATCTTGGGTGCGAGGTGCGCCCAGCCGCGCGCGATCGTCTCACTCACGGCAAAACCGGCCTCGGCATAGCGAATGGCCGGAGCCAGCACCTCGGCGAGCGTCATACGGCCGTGCGCCGCCAGCAGATCGGCCCAGGCCGCCACGGCACCCGGCACCGTGACCGGCAGCCAGCCGAGCAGCGGCATCTCCGTGTGGCCGCGCGCAGCAATCAGGTCGCGCGTCAGCGCCTGCGGTGCCCGGCCACTGCCGTTCAGCGCGCGCACCGCACCTGTGCCCGCATCGTAGACCAGCGCAAACGCATCGCCGCCAATGCCAGTGCTCATCGGCTCGACGACCACCAGCGCCGCTGCCGTGGCCACCGCCGCGTCGGCCGCCGTGCCGCCAGCCAGCAGCATCTGCAGCCCGGCCTGCGCCGCCAACGGCTGGCTGGCCGCCACCATGCCCTGTGTGCCGTAGACTGGCGTGCGCCGCGAGCCAAAGCGGCCCGCGAGATGGCGTTCGGTATAATGCTCCATCGCAGCCCCGATCATTGCTTAGATGTTTGTAGCCAGTACGTACCACCGGTCACACGGATGCACAAGGAATGCGGATCGCCTATACTGCCGATCATCGCTCAACAGGAACCACGACCATGACAAGGCGTACCCGTATGCTCTGGATCGCGAGCCTGTTGCTGGTTGCGCTACTGGCACTTTGCGCGCCACCCGCGTACACCATACTCACCGGGCCGGTCGGCACGGGTGAGAGCCGCACGTCACCCGATGGCCAGTACTGCGCCAGCGCCACCAGTTACAACGAACGCCGCCCGTTCGCCGCCGCACGTAACTACCACAAATATATGCTGTACCCAGGCGCTTGCGAGCCGCAACCGCGCGGCACACCGATCTGGCAGGCCAGCTACGAGCCAGCTGGCGGGACAACGCTCGATTACGGCCAGCGTGGTGCGCAGTACATTAGCTGGGCAGCAGGTGGTGAGCGCGTGAACTTTGCGATCGAGGGCGGGCGCACACTCACGATCCCGGTGCCGTGACAGAATTTTGATCGAGGAGGAGACAACGGTGGAAGTACGAATCATCCGCAGCGCCCGACGCGCAAAGACGGTGAGCGCCCGCGTGGTCGATGACGCGCTGGAAGTGCTCGCCCCGGCACACCTCAGCGACGCACAACTCCAGCCGATCATCGCTGATCTGCAGGCGCGGCTCGCAAAACGCCAGCAACACCGCGATCTGGATGATGCTGATCTCGATGTGCTCGCCCGGCAACTCAACACGCAGTATTTTGGCGGCACACTGCGCTGGGCGTCGATCGGCTGGTCTGCACGCCAGGAGAAACAGTTTGGCAGCTGTACACTGTCTGCGCGCACGATCCGGCTTTCAACCCGGCTGGCGCGCACGCCACGCTTTGTGCTCGAATATGTCGTGGTACACGAACTGGCGCACCTGGTAGAGGCCAACCACGGCCCAGGTTTCTGGGCACTGGTCAACCGCTACCCGCGCACCGAGCGTGCGCGCGGCTACCTGATGGCAGTCGGGCTGGAGGAAACTGTGAACGACGACCCGTCGTAGGACCTGATGCCGGTCACAGTTTGCGGCGTTGCTAGATCAGCCGCGCCACGCCATCGGCGATCGCTGCCGCCGCCACTGCAGCCGCAATCGCGGGCACCACACGCGGGTTGAACACGCTGGGCACAATATTCTCCTCGTGCAACTCGTCATCGCTGATCACACTCGCCAGCCCTTCACTGGCGGCGTTGCGCATCGCGGGGGTGATACTGCGCGCGCGCACATCGAGCGCGCCGCGAAAGATACCCGGGAAGGCCAGCGCATTGTTGATCTGGTTGGGGTAATCCGAGCGGCCGGTGGCGGCGACGCGCGCGTGGCGTAACACCTCGGGGCTGCCCTCGGGCACCGGGTTTGCCAGCGCAAACACAATCGAATCCTGCGCCATCGCGAGCACCATCGCCTCGTTGAGGATATTGCCAGCCGAGACCCCGACAAACGCATCCGCGCCGATCAACGCATCAGCCAGCGCACCGCGCCGCCGCTCGCGGTTGGTGTGCAACGCGATCTGACGTTGGACTTCGCTCAGGGCACCGCCCGGCTCATCAAGCAAGATCCCGCTGCGATCGACTGCCGTCACTTCGCCCACACCGGCGGCGAGCAGGCTCCGGATGATCGCGGTACCCGCCGCACCAACGCCGTTGACCACCACGCGCATGTCTTCAAGCCGCCGGCCAGTGACGCGTGCAGCGTTGCGCAAACCCGCGAGGACGACAACCGCAGTGCCGTGCTGATCATCGTGCATCACCGGGATCGTCAGGCGGTTGATCAACTCGGTCTCGATCGCAAAACAGTGGGGTGCCGCAATGTCTTCGAGATTGATCGCGCCAAACACCGGCGAAATTTGCTCGACAGTGGCGATGATCGTCGCCGGATCCTGGCTTTTGAGACAAATTGGGTAGGCATCGATGCCGGCCAGCTCCTTGAAGAGTACCGCCTTGCCCTCCATCACCGGGATAGCGGCCTCAGCACCGATATTGCCCAGCCCCAGCACCGCGCTACCGTCGCTCACCACCGCGACGCTGTTGCCCTTGCTGGTGAGCGTGTAGGCATTGTCGTGGTCACGGTCGATCGCGCGGCAGATGCGCGCCACGCCCGGCGTATAAATCAGCGCGAGATCATCACGGTTGCGCACCGGCACGCGGCTCTGCACCGAGAGCTTGCCGCCCTCGTGCAGACGAAAGACCTGGTCGCTCACGTTGAGCACCGTCACATCCGGCAGCACACCAATACGCCGTACGATTTCATCGCCGTGCAATTCATCCTGGACGCGCACCGTGATATCACGCACCATCTGTGCCCGATCGGCGCGCACAATATCGATTGTGCCAATATCGCCGCCACTTTCGCCGATCGTGGTGGCAAGGCGGCCGAGCATGCCGGGCGTATTACTGATCTGGCAGCGTATCGTGATCGTATACGCGACGCCGGTCGATGTGGCGGTCATGCGAGCCTCCTGTAGCACGGGCGATCTTGCGGTATCATACCAGTAGTCAGTATCGCTGTCACCCTGCTGTAATCTGCGACCGAATCGGTCTGCGACCGACGTGCGTTTAGCCTAACAGAAGACATTTCTTTAGCGGAGTACCCATGGAAGTAGTTGGCGGAACAGTCCTTGTTGTCGATGACAACGAGAACAACCGGGATCTGCTCGCGCGCCGCTTGCGGCGTCAAGGACATACGGTCGATCTGGCCGAAGATGGACGAGCCGCGCTCTCGATGCTCCGCGCGCAACCATACGACCTGATGCTGCTCGACATCATGATGCCTGATTTGAATGGTTATGAAGTCCTCGAATTGATGAAGGCCGATAGCACGCTGCGGCGCGTGCCGGTGATCGTCATCTCCGCGATCGACGATATTGACAGTGTGGTGCGCTGTATCGAGCTCGGTGCCGAAGACTACATGACCAAGCCGTTCAACCCGGTGTTGCTCAAAGCACGCGTCGGTGCGTGTCTCGAAAAAAACGACTGCGCGACCAGGAACAGTTTTACCTGCGCCAGATCGAGCGCGAGCGTGAACGTTCGGAGCGGCTGCTCCACAACATCCTGCCCGTGCCGATCGCCGAGCGGCTGAAATCGAGTAACGCCACGATTGCCGATGCCTTCAGCGATGTGACCGTACTGTTCGCCGATATCGTCGATTTCACGCCGCTTGCGGCGCAGATCGAAGCCGCTGCGCTGGTCGAATTGCTCAACGAGGTGTTCTCACGTTTTGACCGGCTCGTGGAGCGTCATGGGCTGGAGAAGATCAAGACGATCGGGGATTCCTACATGGCGGTGGCGGGTCTGCCCGTCGCGCGCGCCGATCACGCGTGGGCGGCGGCCGAGATGGCGCTCGATATGCAGGCGGCAATGGGCGAACCCGTCTGTGGCCAGTATGTACAAATCCGGATCGGCCTGCACAGTGGTGCCGTGATCGCTGGAGTGATTGACGAGAAGAAGTTTATCTATGATCTGTGGGGCGATACCGTCAACACGGCGAGCCGCATGGAATCGCACGGCGTGTCACAGCGCATCCAGGTCTCGGCGACAACCTACGACCTGCTCGATAACAGCCACATGTTTGAAACCCGGGGCGAGATTGATGTCAAGGGTATCGGCGCGGTGAGCACCTATCTGCTACGCGGGCGGCGTGAACTGGTGCAGCAGCATTACGGCGAAAGCGGCGCGTAGCCACCATTCGCCGCGCTAGGCGCGCGTCAGCCGCGACTCGACCTGTTGGAGTGTCATCCGCGCCATACCAAGATTTGCCACCGCGCGCTCCAGGATAACGTAGAGAAACAGATCCGTGTTCGAATCGAGCAGCCGGATCAGATGCAACTGCCCGCCCAGCGTGATCAGGATATCCTCGATCCGGTCGTTCAGCCCCAGTGCGTGCATCACCTTCATCTTGGCACGCACCACCTCGCTGTTACCGGCCGCTGCCAGCGACAGATTGACACCACTGCCCAGCCCATCGATCAATTCACCTGTCTGCCAGTTGACTATCGCCACCGCCAGCGCACCATCGATCAGCATGATTTCGGTGAGCGCCTGATGATAGGCCGGGCCCGCGGTTTTCCGCGTGCTGATGTCTGGAGGAGTATCGTGGCAAAACGGCGTCACTGGAGCCACAGTCCGTGAATGCAGCAACGGCTCACAGAGAGCATCGAGCACCGAGCCGCGCACCAGTGTGCCTGCGTAGGTCTCGTGGCACGGCGCGGCTGCACGGGCACGGGGTTGGGGCTGAGAACGTCGCAGCTCGCTGACTACGGGTGCGTTTGCCACAGCAGTGCGTTCGGTCATCTCCCAGTTGTCTTGCTCTTCGGCGGCCTCGATTACCAGTGCGCTCACCTGCGGCGAAATGGTATGGTCTGGTGTGGCGTGCTGATCACGCACCTGAATACTGGGCTGTGCCCAGGCCAGCATCTGAAAGACCGCGCGCTCGCCCGTGGTGTCGCCGTGCTCCGCGTGGACAATTGCCCCATCGATGACGTGGATTGTGCCGCTCGCACCCGCCGCACGAAGGACAATCGAACCGCTGCGCTGACCGTGCCGCAGCATGTGGAAAACGCGTGCCAGCGATTCGTGCGTGTGCTCGGTGTGCGGTGTTCCACTGGTCATTGGGTGCCTCGCTTTGTATGCCGGTGATACAGTACACACGTTGCAGCGGGCCGGGATGCAAACAGTTTGTCAATACGCTGAATATACTCTGCAAAGCTTAAATTGACAATAGCTCTATTGGGCTATCCGTGTAGCGGCGTGGTCGCCGCAGACCAGAGGAAGGTGCCCGCGCAAACGGGCACCAGATTGGCAGCTACATCTTTGGCGGCGTGCTCGCATCGGAGACCGCTTCCTGAAGATGGATCGGGGTATGCAACTTGACGGGCGGGGTCTTTTTCGGGCCGTTGCGTTGATTCAGCAACTCGACAAACACCGAGAAGCCCATTGCAGCGTAAATATATCCCTTGGGAATGTGCTGATCAAAGCCCTCGGCCAACAGTGACATACCGATCAGCAGCAGGAAGCTCAGCGCGAGCATCTTGACCGTCGGATGATTATTGACAAAATTGCTGATCGGCCCGGCAAGCACCAGCATGATCACCACCGCAATGACCACCGCAGTGATCATAATGCCAACCTCATCGACCATGCCGACCGCGGTAATCACCGAATCGAGCGAGAATACGATATCGAGTAGCAGGATTTGGATGATCACCGAGACAAACGATGCCGTCACCACAGCCGTACCACCATGCGATTCATCACCTTCGAGCCGTTCGTGGATCTCATAGGTCGCTTTGCCAAGCAAGAACAGGCCACCAATCAACAGCACGAGATCACGGCCAGAGATCGCGCGTCCTTCTTCGCTAAAGAATGGCAGCGGCAACTCGAACAGCGGTGCAGTGAGCCCGACCAGCCACGAGAGCGAAAGCAGCAGCAAAATCCGGGTGATCAGTGCGAGCCCGAGGCCAAGCTGCCGTGCGCGTGCCTGTTGCTCGACGGGTAGCTTGCCCGCCAGAATCGAGATAAAGATAATGTTGTCGATACCAAGAACGATTTCGAGCAGTGTGAGCGTCAGCAAGCCGATCAGCGCATCCGGGCTTGTGATCCAGTCCATAGGTTGTGCTCCCTCTCAAGGCCAGCCAACACTCGCATTGACCGCTTACATGGTGCAATTCGTAGCAATACGAATAGAATGACTGGTAAGTATACATTATTCGCACAAGGCGTACCACCAGCTACGTGAGAAACTGTCGATAGGCCGCGTTCGCGCTTTCGTCGCGGTACTGATAGCCCAACCGATCGAGCGAAACACCAAATGTTGCCATATCGTCGGCAGGCACCTGGATCCCCGCCAGCACGCGACCATCGGCGCTGCCGTGATTGCGGTAGTGAAACAGACTGATGTTCCACGAAGCATCGAGCGCTTCGAGAAACTGGAGCAGTGCGCCAGGCCGCTCGGGAAACGCAAAGCTGTAGAGCCGCTCATCTGCCGCTTCGGGCGCGCGCCCGCCGACCATATGGCGCAGATGCAGCCCGGCGAGTTCGTCGTGCGTCAGATCGAGCACCGGGTAGCCAGCTGCGCGCAATTCCGCGATCACCGCGTGGCGTTCGTCCGGCTGGTCGAGCGCGACCCCCACAAAGATGTGCGCTTCGGCGCGCGGGGCGTAGCGGTAATTGAATTCGGTGATGCTGCGCTGGCCGATGATCCGGATGAAGCGCTTGAATGCTCCCGGCCGCTCGGGGATCGTGACGGCGAGCAGCGCCTCACGTTGTTCGCCTACTTCGGCGCGCTCGGCCACATACCGTAGCCGGCCAAAGTTCATATTTGCACCACATGTGAGCGCCACCAGCGTCTCACCGTGGAGCGCGTGCGCGGCTGCGTAGCGCTTGAGGCCCGCCACCGCCAGCGCGCCGGCCGGCTCTTGCACCGCGCGCGTGTCATCAAAGACATCCTTGATCGCCGCACAGACTTCGTCGGTGGTGACCTGGACAAAATCATCGACGTACTGCATCACCAGCGGCAAGGTGTGCGCGCCGACGCGCCTGACCGCCACGCCATCGACAAAGAGCCCAACCTGCGCTAACGTCAGCCGCTCACCGGCGCGCACACTGCGCACCATCGCATCCGAGTCCTCAGGTTCGACGCCAATGATCCGGATATCGGGGGCGATTCGCTTCAAAAAGACCGCTATCCCAGCGATCAACCCACCACCGCCGATCGGTACAAACACCGTATACTGCGGCAGCCGCACCTGCTTGCTGATCTCGAGCCCAATCGTCCCTTGCCCGGCGATCACCAGCGGATCATCATACGGATGCACAAACGTAAGTCCGCGATCGTGTTGGAGCGCGAGCGCGTGTGCCTCGGCATCGCTGTAGCTATCGCCGTGGAGTATCACCTCCGCACCACGGCTCTGGCACGCGCGGATCTTGATCTCGGGCGTGGTGACCGGCATCACGATCAGGCTGCGGATACCGAGATGCTGGCCTGAATACGCCACACCCTGCGCGTGGTTCCCGGCCGATGCCGTGATGACGCCGCGCGCACATTGATCAGCATTGAGGTGCGCCATACGGTTGTAGGCCCCGCGCAGCTTGAACGAGAAGATCGGCTGCAGATCCTCACGCTTGAGCAATACCTGGCAGCCGGTACGAACGCTCAAACGCGGCGCGGGTTGCAGGGGTGTCTCGACGGCCACATCGTAGACGCGGCTTGTCAGGATTCGCTGCAAGTAATCGATCGCCACACCAGTCTCCTTGTCACGGGTATCTGCACAGTACAGTACCAGCACGCGCGCCGCTGGTCAAATCCGCGCGCTAGCGCGCGCCCCAGACTCCCAGCGTCCCCGCGCCCGCACGCCGCACACCGCCGCCAAGATCAACGACATAGATACCGTCTGCGGAGCCATACGCAAAGCGCCGCCCATCGGGTGACCAGGGCGTCAGGCTAAAGTGATAGGCATCGAAGAAGACCTCGAGCTGGAGTTGGGCTTCACTCGGCGCAAACTCGGGATAATCGGTGATCATACCACTGGCGACATCGACGATCCGCAGCGTGCGCGGGGTATCACCCGCATAGCGCTCATCGTGCGTCAGATATGCGATATAACGACCATCTGGCGACCAGAAGCAGGCCGCCACCTGCTCGCCCGGCCGCGAGAGTGTGCGTGGCGCACCGCCCGCCGCACCATCGACCACGCGCAGACCACCCCAGCGGATGGTATCCTGCCCGTCGATCGCGGCCGTCAGTACGGCCAGGTGATCGCTGACCGGATCGCGCGCCAGACGCAACTCGGCGGCTGTTTCGCTGAGCAGCGCGGTCGGCGTGCCACCCACCGCCGGGATGCGTACCAGTTGCGCGGTCGTATCGCGATAGCTTGCGAGCTGCGGGCCGGCCGGCTGCATGATGTAGAAGATCTGCTCACCACTGCGCGAGTAGGCGGGTGCCTGAAACAGCCCCGGGTCGCTGCGCAGCGCCGCCACACCCTGCTGGCCGGGCGTATAGACCACCAATTGCCCGCCCTGCGCCGCGTGCCCGCCGATGTGTATCAGCAATGCGCTCCCGTCTGCGCGCCAGGCATAGTATGCGGGCTGGCCGGGTGTGACCAGACTGGCGGGCGCAGACCCATCCGCAGGGAGGACAAACAGCCCGAGACCGCCCGTATCGGCGACCAGAAACGTCAGGTAGCGACCATCGGGCGAGAATGCCAGATTGAATGGCTGACTGGAATCGCTGCGGAAGATCGTCTGCCGTACACGGTCGACCAGCGTCAGACGCTCAATCGTCGCGGTGTTCGCAGCAGTAGCTACATACGCGAGTGTCTGCCCGTCCGGGGCTACTGCGGGAAAACGATACTGCGCGGTATCGGCATCGTTCGCGAGCGATTGCTCCATACCATAGCCATCGATCAGCGCCAGCGATTGCGGCGCGACCAGTATCAACCCGGCGGGGGCATCAGCGCGCGCGCGCTGCACCAGAATGGCGAGCACAACGCCACCAATGACGACAAATAGCGACAATACGGTGATGATCGCGATCAGCGTGCGACGAAGCGACATATCTCCCTCCCTGGTGTGGTATCGGGTGTAGTAAGCATATCACATGCGCAAAATGAGCCCAAATAGTTACAAAATTGTTAACGTACAGGGCCTCGGTGCTATAGACGCCGTGGTGCGGGACGGGTACCATACAGCTGCTGCGACACGCCAACAAGGAGAGACGATGCTTCGGTACCGACTGCTCGTACTATGCCTTTGCTGCCTGCTGGGCACCCACGCACTACCCATCCACGCGAACGAGAACGAGGCCAATGCCACCACCGCGATTGTGGTCAACACCAGTGGCACACCGATCACCTTTGATCCGCAGCGTATGCTGGGCGTCAATGCGACCATGTGGATCCGCAACGAACTGGACAACCCGCAACTGCACGCACGCACCCGCGCGCTCGGCACCGCGCTGGCGCGCATGCCCGCCGGATCAGACAGCGAAGACTATGGTTGGCTCAGCTGCGAGACCGGCACAAATGTGCCCGACGCTGAACCGTGTGGCGGGCCAAACATCCACTACGGGCGACCGACCGATATCGTCAATTTCCTCCGCGCGACCAACCGCCCGGGGATCTTTACGCTCAATATGAATAGCACCGCGCAGGAAGCAGCCGCGCTGGTGGCATTCTTCAACAGCCGCACAACCGATACGACCATGATTGGTATCGATCGACGCGGGCGCGACTGGGGGACGGCCGGGCAGTGGGCGCAACTGCGCGCCCGCAATGGCAACCCCGAGCCGATCAACCTGCTCGTCTACGAGTATGGCAACGAACCAGCCGGCGGCACACAGGCCAGCGGCGGTAGCTCGTGTACGCCCTGGGGCTGGGAGCGCGTCTGGACGTGCGATGGCGGCGAGTATATTCGCGGCAGCGCAGATCACGACGGCTACCGGCAGTTCCGCGCGGCGATGCAGCGCGTTGACCCACGCATCACGCTGGGCGCATTTGCGACCGAGACGCTCGATGGCTACAACAGCTTCACCGCCGAAGCGATCGCCGCCGGTGCGCGCGAGGTCGATTTCTACAGCCTGCACCATTACGGGTACTTCCAGCCGACCGTCAACAGCCAGTTTTATCCGGCTGCAAGCCAGCTACCGTCGAATTTCTGGCCGACGACGACGCAGGCGCTGCGCAGCGAGATCGCGCGCCATGCACCCGGCCGCGCTGTCCCGATCTGGGTGAACGAGTACAACCTGGCGATCGACCACGCACCGGTTGGCCGCCAGAGTTTTACCGCGCTGTACCTGGCCGATACGGTCGGCCAGATCATCGCCAATGGCTACACGGGTGCCAGCCACTGGAACCTGGCCGATGGCGGCGCACACGCGTTGCTCAACAGTGAGAACAATTTTGTGCGCTCGCCGCAATACTACGCGGTGCTGCTCTGGTCGCGGTTTGGCAACCGCATGCTGCCGGTCACCAGCGGTGGCACCGAAGGGACGTTGCGCGTGTACGCGGGCCGCACCAGCGCAGGTGCCGAGACGTTGCTGGTGATCAATTATGCGTCACAGGCAGCCACACGCACGCTCCGCTTCGAGGCAAACGGTCAACCGATCACCTTTGCGCGTGCGACGGTCGATACGGCGAGCGCTGCATCGCAGACCGATACAACGATGCGGTTTAATGGCGTGCCTGATCCAAACGATGACCTGAGCAATGCGCCAGCGAGCAGCCTGACAATAACGGATGAGAATCTCAGTCATACGTTTCCCGGCACATCGGTCACCTTGATCACGCTGCGGCGCGGCGCGGCCGACATGGTGCCACGGATGTATCTGCCCACGACGCAGCGCTAGTTCACGGTTCGGTAAGATCTGTATAAGCCAGTCGCAGCATTTCTGGCGTACAATATCGCTATGAGCGGTGAGTTAATTCTGATAGTTGATGACGAGCCCACAATCGTCGAGGTCGTCGCG
>JAYUYF010000181.1:0-5027 GCA_043752605.1 Roseiflexaceae bacterium | reverse complement strand
CTACTGAGAAACACCGGCCCTTCAGACGTATTGCTGGTGGCGCTGGTGAAGACTTCGAGCGTGCAGCCCGCACACTGGGGCAGCGTGCCACGCAGCGTCGGCGCGCCGGAGAACGCAAAGTATGTCAGCGCAGATGGTGCAGCGATACTGGCGTTACCACCGTTGGCGAGGCTGATCCCCGCGCCGCCGTTGGCACTGGTGGTGGTACGGCTGATCTGCACGCCCGTCGCACCATCGACGAGCACACCCACACCGATGTTGGCCGTCGCACTGTTGCCGACGATTACCTGGCCGCTGGCCTGTGCGCCGACGCGCACGCCGTTGCCGTTGCAGGCAAAGGTATTGCCCGCGCCGAGCAGGCCGATCGTGTTGCCAGCAGCGGCGCGGTCGATCTGCAAGCCATTGGCGGTGTTGCCCAGGTTTGCACTGCACGGCGCACCACCAAAGGTATTGCCCGTGATAATCAGCCCGACCGGTTCGACGGCACCCGGCCGACCCGTATTGGCGATCACCGCGCCGCTCTCGTTGGCGGCGATCAGGTTGGCGGTCATCGTAATGTTGCGCGTCCCATCAAGCACCACGCCGCGCGCGCCCGCACCCGCAGGCGCAAGCCGATTGCCACCGCGACTGAGCCCGATCCGGTTGTTGCGAATGGTATGGCCTTCGGTGATACTGCCGGCCGCCGAGGGCTGGATCAGCACGCCGATCCGGCCGACCAGATTTGCGCCAACCACGTTGTCTTCGATCACAATACCGGTACCGCCGTCGATCAAGATCGCCGCATCGGTGCCACGCGCCGTCGCATTGCTGACGGTGTTGCCGCTGCCATCGGTGTTGAGCAGATTGCCGATGATGCGTGTGCCGTTGCTGCCGCTCGCAACTCGCACGGCATTACCACCATTGGCGGTAATGCTATTATCTGGCCCGATCGTGTTGCTGAGCGCACCGCCACGTACCGAAATACCACCAAGCGTGTTGCCACGCAGATTGTCTGCGCCATCGATCCCGATTCGGTTGCCGCGCACGGTGTTGAGCGTTGAGCGCGCGTTCTGGATGAAGATGCCGTAGCGGTTGTTGCCCGCGATGATATTGGCTTCGACCGGCAGATCACCCCCGATCAGTGTGCCGCTGCCGCTGGCCACCAGGATGCCACAATCATTGGCGATCGTCCCGCTGTCGGTTGCATTCACACCCAGGCGGTTGCCGGCGATCACGGTATTCTTTGGGCTCTCAGCAGCACCAGATGTGATGAGCTGGATGGCGCGCCCGGCGACACAATCGGTGCCGCTCCCGGCGCGCGCGATGCCACCAATGATGTTGCCCTCGGTTGCATCGTTCAGGCCATTGCCGTTGGTGCCGATGATCGTTCCGTTGGTCCAACTCCCCAGCCGGATGCCGGCCTCGACGCTGGCACCAAGCCCGCCGAGCGCCGCCGTGCCCGCAGCATTGACCCCAATCGCATTGCCGATGATCTGGTTGTTGCTGCTCAGCTTGGTGGCCGAGCCGCCGCTGATGTCGATCCCCTGGCTGGCGAAACCCGCGATAACATTGCGCTCAGCCGCCGTCGCACCGCCGAGCACATTGCTACTGGCACCACCAGCGCCAGGAGCACCCGCGTTGACATCAATTTTGATGCCAAAATTCCCCACCGGGCTGGCAGCACCCGTGCTGGTCACACCGATATAATTGCCTGTGACGACGTTGCTATCTGCACCGTTGCCATCATCGTCGCGGATCAACAGCGCGCCATCGAGCGCGCTACCAAAATTGACAAAGCCAAGCCCACGCACGACATTGTTGCTTGAAAACAGACACACGCCGGGGTTTGCCGTCGCCGTACCATCAAGATAGATCAGCGGCGCGCCACCCACCACATAGCCCGGCTGTGTGGTGGCGTCGATCGTCGTATCGCCGCTGATGAGTGCAGGCAGACTGTCGGCATCTACCGCAATTGTTTGCAGACCCGTGCCCGGAATATTGAAGGTAATTGTATCTGGCCCAACGCTCGCATTTGCATCGCTGATCGCCTGTTCGAGCGAACCAGCACCAGTTGCGTTGGTATTGATGACCGTAAAGGTCGCACCGTAGACCGTCGTCGCGGGGAGCGCGAACGCGCCCGCGAGCAGCGCGGCGGTGAGTAGCAATCGATGGTTCACAAGACCTCCTGTGGTGAATGTACGAAATCTGCAGTAGGGTTGGGCCGAACATCGTCGGCCCACGTCATCCTGAGGCGTCCTTCGCCGCTGCTCAGGACATGCTACGGCAGAAGAATCTCGGAACGGGAGCGGGAAGCCCCTCACCCCCAATCCCGCTCCCAGAACGGGAGCGGGGAGCAATAATGTGCTACTGAGACAACACCGGAAGATAAACGCGCGGGCGGCGCGCACCCTGTTGTACCGTCACCCGATCCTGGACAAACGCCCCGCCGACGGCCTCGCCGCGTTCGTTGAACAGCCGCACGAGAATGCTCTCCACATCGCCGTTATCCAGCAATCGGTTGACACGCACATTGACAATGATATTGGTGGCTGCCGGTGATCCGCCGCTCACAGTACCGAGCGTAAAGCTAGCACCGCGTGCATCGCCCGGATCGGCGCTGAGCGGCACACCGCCGCTGGCCTGCGCAAAGGTCACCTCACTGCCGAACGCGGCCTGCGCACGGATACGGAAGGTGGCGATACCATTGCTACGGTTCTCGACACGATGGATAAAGCTGATGACTTCATCTGCTGCACCGGGCAGCGTCTGCGACTCAACAAGTGTTGCCTGGGTATCGAGTGTCACGATACTGCGGGCGGTGAGTGTCTTGTTTTGTGCGGGAACCACCGGGCTAATTGTCGTCAGCGTCAGGGTCGAGATCGCCGTCGTACCTGAGATCACGCGCGTGCCCGTCGTGGGGATCTTGACGGTAAAGCTGATGCCGCGCGGTTGGCCGGCCGGCACCGTGATGGTGGCAACCGATGGCGTGGTGACCCAGATAGCTTCACCCGGCACGTTCAGGTCGGTGGTCACCGCCACCGCGAGCGTCACGGGCAGGTTGCCGCTGTTGGTGATGGTATATGCGTATGGCAGGGTCTCACCCGGCCGCCCGCGCCCGACAAGCACCTCGGCTTCGGATGGTACCACACTGAGCAGCACGCGCCCGGCCACAGTGGTAGTATCCACAGTTGTTGCGGTGGCCGCCGGTGTGGCTGCGGATGCGACAGTGACGGTCAACGCATCGGGGATCCCACCGGCGGCCACACTTGTGGCGCTACCAGTGGGCAAGGTAACGGTCACGCTCACCTGTCGCGTCGCACCTGGGGCGAGCGCAAAACTCCCGGCGGGGCTGCGCACGATCTGCGTCCAGCCGCGGCTGCTGCTGGCGCTGAGGCGCAGATCGGCGAGCGCGACGTTGCCATCGTTACGCACGGTATGGACGTAGGTAATCGTATCACCCGGCCCGGCGGTCTGGCCCACGGCGCTGCTGATCGAGATCAGCGGGTTGGCCGCAAAACGCCCAAACGAAGAGGTATTGCCCTGACCATCGGTGGCGGTCAGCGCCACCTCGCTGAGCAGCGCTCCCAGCGATGCGCTAAACACACCCGTGGCATTGACCGTAGCGCTGGTAATCAGATCGGCACCCTGTCGATCGCCGGTCTCGGCGTCGGTGCGGAAGAACTCGATTGTACAGCGCACCGCACCCGCAGGCGGGCATGCCGCCGGGTCGGCAGTCACATTGATGCTGCCCGTGATCGTCCCCTGCTGGTCGATCGTCAGCGTGGCCAACGCGGGCGGGTCGATATCGTGATTTGGGTTGGTGACCGTGCCGGGGGCAGCAGTATCGGGGAGCAACACGATGCCACGGCCGAGCAGGCCGGCGCCAACCGGGAACGGGCCAGCGGCCGGGATGCCGTTGCGGGTGATGCTATTTTGCGTGACCGTAACCCGCTGCGGATGCGGCCCGGTGCCACCATCGCCGATCTGGACACCATACAGGGTATTCGAGATCACCGCCGAATTCTCGATCCGCACGCGGCTGGCAGCACCCGTGATCGTGATACCATTGCCGGTGCTGCCCGTGCCGTTGGCGCGCAGCGAGGTCTGGCCGGTGACGGTGATTAGTGTACTGGCGATGATTCGCACGCCATCGGTGTCGTTGCCATCGAAGGTGCCGCTCTCGACGCGCGCATTGGTCACGCCGTTGAGCACCAGCCCACTGCCAAGGTTATCGCGCCCACTGTCACCCACGAACTGCACATCGGTTGCACTAAACAGATTAATGCCCTGATTACGGTTGGTGGTCGCGCTGTTGCGCGCAAACCGCAGTGCGCTTCCCGCGCCGATCTGCGCGCCGTCTTCGTTGTTGGCCGTAAAAATATTGTCTTCAATCATCGCACCCGTGCGCGCACTAAGCGCCAGACCGGCGCGCCCATTGGCTTCGAGCGTATTTCCGGTGATCAGCGTCCGTAAGCCCGTACCCGTTTCGATGCCGTGGCTGGTGTTGGCGCGCGCCAGGTTGGCCGTCAGCGTCAGCGCATCGGTGGCCGCGAGTTTGAACCCGGCACCAGTGTTGCCGCGCGCCGTGTTGTTATTGAGCAGCACGTTGTTGCCAGCCCCAAAGGTCAGACCATCGCCGGTGTTAGTAATTAGCTTGGTGCTGCCGACCGTCACGTTGAAGACCGCGCCCGTGACCGCGATCCCCGCGCCGCCGTTGCGCTCGATCAGCGCATCGAGGATCGTCCCGCGCGTCAGGCTCGCCAGTGTGAGACCGGCACCCGTATTGCGCAGGATGGTCGTTGTGCCTTCGAGCAAGAGATCAGTGGTTGCACCGAGCACGATCCCGGTGCCGATATTATCGCGCACCGTGTTGCCGGTGAGGGTCACAGCGGTCGTCGCGCCGAGCATGATACCGGCCGCGTTGCCACGCACCGTATTATCATCGATACGGGTGAAGGTACTGCTGCCGAAGCTCACACCGGTGAGCGTGTTGGTGTACACCTGATTGAAGCGGACGGTGGTATCGCGCGCACCATCGCCGATCAGGA
>JAYUYF010000180.1:0-1915 GCA_043752605.1 Roseiflexaceae bacterium | reverse complement strand
GATTGCAGGCCGACCCGGTAGCGTGCTTCGACCAGACACAGCTCGTAGCGGGTGTGCGCCGGTTTCTCAGCCTCGATCGCTCGACGTAGCATGCACTCATCGGCGGCTGTTTGCACCCAGGTTGCTGGGATGTACACGCAAAAACGGTGCGCGTACTCGGCAAACAGGTCGCCTGATGGGTCGCCAAGCGATACCAGCCGCACATCACCTTCGCGGTCGAACACGTCGAGCTGCAGCCGCCCAACCTGTGCCGGCCCCCAGAGCGGCGCATTTGCCCCCAGCTCGGTGACGCCGTGCGCGCCCAGTAGCAGGCGCCGGCGCTCACGAAAGCCTTCTACAATCTGCGGAAAGTCGGTCGCAGCATCTTGCGCGCATGCGGCAGGGTGCATGTTTTCAGCGTACACGCGCACAAACGCGCGCAGCCCGGCCAGTGTGCCGCGCTGGGGGTAGATCTCGGGCGCGGCGCGCAGCAGCCTGCGGCGCTGCTCGGTGTTCCACTCGCCCTCCAATGGCAACGCCAGCCAGCTCGCGAGATATTCCAGCTTCGGCCCGGCAGGCACGGCGGCTGGGTCGAACAAGCCGGCGATGTTGTCGATGCTTTGCTCAAGATTGTCCCACTCGGTTTGAAACACCGCTAGAAAGCGTTCCAAAAACCAGCGGCTTTCGTTATCGGCCGAGTACACCGCCGGCAGGTACTGGATATATGAATCGCGCGGGTAGTACACGCGCAGCGCGCCGACCGCCGGGGTGGCGTAGCCATCGCCCGCAAGCTGCACGCGCAGCCACAAAAGCTGGCCCTCGCGGCTTTGCACCAGAAACTCGTGCTTCAGCTCCGGCTTCGAGCGCGGGTCATTCGACTGCACCGGGCCAAGGATGTTGTAGCAGGTTTCCCAGTGCATTTCCGGCAGATCGGCGATGCCGCCATCGGGCTGACCATCGGCGTAGGTGCTCACGATCACCTGCGTTCCGGGCGGCAGATCGAGCAATTCCAGCTCGATCCGATGCCACTGGCAGCGGTATATTTGGCTATCGAGCGCGGCGCTGAACCATGTGCCGGCGGTCGCATACAGCTTCGGGCCGGCCAACTCGAACGGCACCCGCTTTGTCGCTTGGCCCAGGCGGTCGAAGATCTGCGGCTGCGCGTCATCTGGCGGGCAGAGTGCCAGCGGCATCTCCAGTGCCGGTGCGCTGGTCGCCGCAGGGGCGCACGCGCGCGCCAGGCTTGCGGGCACGCAGAAGCGATCTAGGTGATCCAGCCGCAGCGGCGGTGCGTCAAAGCGGTCGCGCAGGTCGCCCGCGTCGCTGGCTTGACCCAAGTGCCGGCCGGCGCGGGCGAAGATGTCAAGCGTGCCAGCCGCATTGAGCAGATAGATACGTTCTTCGCGGTCGACCGCAATTCGGCTCCAGTGTTTGGTCATGTCACATGTGGCGAATAGCGGCACCAGCGCATCTTGCCCCACCCGATGGCGGTACACCTGCCTGCCACACCGGTCGAGGATGTAGGCGCTATTGCCCTGCGCCGTCACATCCACCGGAAGGCGGGCCTGTTTCCACACGTATCGTAGCGCCAGGGTATCGAGATCAAAAACCTGCACACGCTGGTTGCCGCTGTCGGCGACATACAGGTTGCGCCCGGCAATGGCGATGTTTCGCGGCCGGTAAAACTGACGCGGTTCGCGCCCAACGCCGCCCACAAATGGCAGCGCCGCAAAGTGCTGTGTCACGCGGTCGAAACGCTTGATATGGTTGGCTGGCTGGTCCGCCTCGGCACGCACCAGCAGCAAGAGCACGCCGTCATCGGACACGGCCATGCCGCGCGGCAGCAGCAGCCCACCCAGGCTGCCATCGGCAGATTGCAGGCTCAGCGGGCCGCCTGGGTCGGCCGCCAGCCGAATGCCCGCGCGCCGGTCACGGG
>JAYUYF010000179.1:0-11733 GCA_043752605.1 Roseiflexaceae bacterium | reverse complement strand
GCCACCGCGCGCGAAACCGCAGTGAACAGCCGCTCGACCAGCGTGAGCACATCTTCCTGGTCGACAAAGCTCATCTCCATGTCCAGCTGGGTAAACTCGGGCTGGCGGTCGGCGCGCAGGTCTTCGTCGCGGAAGCAGCGCGCCAGCTGAAAGTAGCGGTCGTAACCCGCCACCATCAGCAGTTGTTTGAGTTGTTGCGGGCTTTGCGGCAGGGCGTAGAATTTGCCGGGATGCACGCGCGAGGGCACCAGGTAATCGCGTGCACCTTCGGGCGTGCTCTTAAACATGATCGGCGTCTCGATCTCGAGAAACCCTTCCTGGTCGAGCACATCGCGGATCTGCTTGAAGATCCGGTGGCGTAGCGCCAGATTCTGCTGCATGCGCTCGCGCCGCAGATCGAGGTAGCGATATTTGAGCCGCAATGTCTCGTCTTCGCCGCCGTCGCGGTTGATCAGGATCGGTGTCTGCTTCGCCGCGTTGAGGATCGTCACCGCGCTGGCGACGATCTCGATGCCACCCGTGGCGAGCTCAGGGTTGGCGGCATCGGCGGGGCGCTGGCGCACTGTGCCGCTGATCTGCAACACATATTCGCTGCGTGTCTCACTCGCGGTGGTGTGTGCGGCGGGCGCATCGGCGGCATCAAAGACCACCTGCGTCAGGCCGTAGCGGTCGCGCAGGTCGATAAAGATCAACGGGCCGTGGTCGCGGCGGCGATGCACCCAGCCTGCGAGCGTAATCTCGTGGCCAGCGTGCTCGGCGCGCAACTCACCGCAGGTATGCGTGCGAAACATGACTATCCTCTGTTCTGATCGTATCTCGGCGATATATCCCACCGCCCACAATGCCCCGATATTATACCCGTAGATCCGCGAATTGCTACACGACGCGCGCAGTAGCCAGGGCGCGCACCGGGCTGCCCGATCCCTGTGCGGGCTGGCGGATGGTCTGCCAGGTACGGCCACGATCGCCGCTGCGCAGCACATGGCCCGCTGTGGTGCCGACAAACGCGACATCGACGTGGTACGGCGCAATACACAGCGCGCTCACCGCGCCGCCCGGCATATCGGTGGTGGCGGGCTCCCAGCCGCCCGTCGCACCACTGCGCAGCAGCGCATCTGGTGTGGCCGCAATCGTCGTCGGCGTGGGGCCACCAAGGCGTGCCGCAAGCTGCACCGTCTCCAGGCCATCGAGCGGTTGCCAGGCGGCACCTGGCCCGGCGCATACCATCATCCCGGTCATCGTCGCCGCCACCAGCCCGTCGCGGTCGGCCACCAGCGCACGGATCATCTCCGGCGGGTTGCTGCCGTACGGCTGTCCATCCGCGCGGCGCACACCCGCCTCACCGGCAAGCACCAGATCGCCATCGCTGAGAAACGCGACGTGGCTATACGCGGGCAGCGGCACAATCCCGCCCCATGTGTCACCACCATCATCGCTGCGGTACAGCCCTTCATCCGTCACCACACGCGCAAACAACGCATCGCTCGGGTCAAACCAGAGCGCACGCACTGCGGCACCACGCAGCGCCTGACCGGTACGCAGCCAGCGGCCGGTGGCACCCGGGTTACTGAGCGATGTCAGCCCGGCGTCATCACCAATCAAGAGCAATTCGGCCTTGGCCATCAGTTTCCTCCGTGGATATAGGTGGGAAGCGCAGGAGTGGAGCGTGGTTTCGGCCCTACGCGCCATCCGCTCACGATCCCGCCGTCTTCGTCAGGCCGAAGCATCCGTTGACCTGTCGTGACAAATCGATGCATGCTTCGGCCCTACATGTTGTGCGCCCCGCTGAACATTACGATCCCGTACGTCTCGTGCCGGTCGGGTATCAGCCCGTGCGCCACAAAACGCGCCAGCAGTTCGTCTGCACGCCAGAATTGCAACCCACCCGCGACGATCGCGCGCTGGACGGTGATGCCCAGCGGCCCAATGGCGGCCAGCAGGCTCATGGCGGCGAAGCGCCCGTGTGGACGCAGTGTGCGGCGAATCTCGGCCAGGCACGCATCGAGATCGCCGATCTCATTGAGCGAGCCACCCACGACAGCGGCGCTACATGCCTCAGCGGCGATCGGCAACTGTTGCGCGGTGGCGCGCACATAACTGATCCGCAGCCCGGCGGCCTGCGCGCGGCGGTGCGCCTCGCGCAGCATCGCAAACGACCGATCGACGCCGATCACGTGGCCCGGTGTCGCGCCGCGCGCGCGTGTCATCGCACGCGCATACAGGCCGCACGAGCAGCCAATGTCGATGACAATACCACCCGCCCGGGCATCGGCCATTGTGGTAATCAGCGGCAACTCGCGGCGATACGGGAAGCGCTCACCGCTCAGCAGCGTCAGCGCATACGGTCGCCACAGGCGCTCATAGGCCCACGCGGTGATCGCGGGTTCGTTGGTACGTTGCGCGATACTCGTCGGCTGCGGAGCATTGAGGAAATCGGCGATGCCATCGCGGATGGGATACTGCGCGCCGCAGCCGCTACAACGCAACGTGCCATGCGTTACGGGGAGGCCAGCTTCGATGGTGGAGGTATCAAGCGCCAGCGTTGCGGTGCAGACCGGGCAAGCGAGTGCCACGAGCGCCTCAGGATACATTGCTACGCTGGAGGATCGCCGCACCGACAATCACCTGATCGCTGCCCTGGTCTGGCACGCGCAGTTCGTTACGCTCGATAAGACCGACAAATAGATCGGTGAGGTATGGGTCAAACTGCGCGCCGCGACCTTCGCGAAGCTGGTCAAGCGCGCGCGATAGCGACATCGCCTCGCGGTACGGGCGCGTCGTCGTCATCGCGTCGAAGGCATCGACGATACAGATAATCCGCGCACCAATCGGGATCGCCTCACCGACCAGTTGCTGTGGGTAGCCGAGACCGTCCCAGCGTTCGTGATGGCCACGCACAATTGGACCGACGCGGGTAGCAAAGCGCATCTGCGAGATGATGTTCGCCCCGATATCAGGGTGTTTGCGCATCTGCTCCATCTCGTCTTCGGTGAGTTTGCCCGGTTTGTGCAGGATCTCAGAGACACCAATCTTGCCGATATCGTGTAGAATCCCACCAAGCCGCACCGCGCGCGCGGCGTCGAGGCTCAGCCCGGCCGCGATGGCGAGCTGTTCGCCATAGCTAGAGATGCGGTGCAGGTGAGCTTCGGTATAGCTATCCGCAGCTTCGACCGCCTGGGCGAGCATGAAGATCACGCTCTCGGTATGTTCGAGCTGATCGGTGAGGCGTTTGATATTGAGCTGGGCGCGGATGCGGGCCCGCAGAATAATAAGGTCGAACGGCTTGGAGAGGAAGTCATCTGCGCCGGCTTCGATGCCACGCCGATGGTGATCGGGGTCATCCTGACCAGTGAGCATCGTGATCGGAATCAGCGCGGTATGATCATCGCTCTTGAGCGTCTCGCAGGTCTTGAAACCGTCCATCAATGGCATCGTCACATCGAGCAGAATCAGATCAGGAGCCTCATTGCGCACACGTTCGAGCGCCTCAAGCCCATTGGTGGCTGAGACGACACGGTATCCTTCGTGCTTGAGAAAGCGCGTCAGCAGATTAACGGTTAGTGGTTCGTCATCCACGACAAGGATCAGCGCTGACATCCGCACACCCCATTTTTCACCACGATGTCTCCTGAGGTGGTGTATCTGCCATGATTACTACGGGCGCAACGCGTGTATCGTCACCGCTGGTGAACTGATCCATGGCTACGACAAGCCGGGCAATGTCAACTCCACGCCAGATAGCCGGGGCGTCGATCAGCTTCGCGCGCGCCTTCTCCCAGTTGCGCAGGAGACCACGCCGATTGCCACGCCGCCATTGTTCGAGCGCCGCCGCCGTCTGGATCAAACCCTTGTACCACGTACTATCAGGAGAACTGGCCGCACGCCAGCAATATTCCCAGGCTTCGTGCGCCTCCCAATACAAACCGGCCTGAAATAACACGATGCCCGCCCGATGGTGATGCGCGAGATCAAGACTATCGGGGGACATGCGCGTGGGTACCTGTGAGCCGTCGCTGTGAACCAGTGACCGATTTACGCCGCATAAAACCTGCGTCTGGGAGAAATACAACGGGCTGCCAATGATGACAGCCCGCCGCGCGGCCTCACCGACTAGCCGTTGCCGCAGCTGCCGCAGCCGCCGCCCGCATACCCGCCATCATAGTCCTCAGCGTGCTCGCTGGCCGCCTCGCCACCCTTCGACTTGAACGAGTGGCCACAGCCGCACGAGGACGCTGCGTTCGGATTGTCAATTTTGAATGCGCCCTGCAGCATATTATCCTGCTGGAAGCTGATCGACGCACCCGAAAGATAGCGTGCGCTGACCGGATCGACCATCACCTGCATGCCGTGTGCGTGCCAGACGGCATCGCCATCGCGCACTTCGTCGTCAAACGTCATGCCGTACTGGTAGCCCGAGCAACCGCCGCCCTGCACAAAAACGCGCAGACCGTAGTCCGCTAGTTCCTTCTCGCGCATCATCGACTGCAACCGCATTGCGGCCGTCTCCGAAATATCAATCATCGCTGGCGCAACATCCACCAGCGGCATCAGTGTTACGTACTGCTCAGTAGCCGTCGTCATCGTGTTCCTCCGCGCTTTCATGTGTAAGACCTTGAGAAAGTATAGCATCTCTCAACGACAAATTCAATCGGCAGATACCAGATTCCCGCGCGGTGCCGGTGAATACGGTAAAATAGCGTGAAATATCCCTGCGAAGGAGTAATCGATGTCTGCGACAAATACGCCTCGCCTGGTTCACGGAGCCTGTCCGCACGATTGCCCGGACACCTGTGGCATCATCACCGAAGTACAAGACGGCCGCGCGATCCGCTTCTATGCCGACCCGGCGCACCCGGTGACGCAGGGCTGGCTGTGCGCTAAGGTACGCCCGTACCTCGAACGCGTCTACGCACCAGACCGGCTGACGCAACCGCTGCGCCGCGTCGGCGCCAAAGGCAGCGGCGAATGGCAACCCGTGTCGTGGGAGGCAGCGATCGCCGAAATTACTACGCGCTGGCAGCAGATCATTGCCACCCACGGTGCGGCGGCGATCCTGCCCTACTCGTACAGCGGTACGCTTGGCATCGTGCAATCGGCGGTCTGCGATGAGCGGCTGTGGGGCCGCATGGGTGCCAGCGGTCTCGAACGGAGCATCTGTGGCGCAGCCGCGATCGCGGCGGTGCTGGCGACGCTTGGCGCGCGTCATGCGCCCGATCCCACAGACGTGCTGGCGAGCAAACTGGTCATCCTGTGGGGCCACAATCCCGCCAGCACCGGCCCGCATTTTGTGCCGCTCCTGCGCCAGGCGCAGCGGGCGGGCGCATATGTGGTGACGATTGATCCGCGCCGTACCGCCTCGGCGCGCGCGGCTGATCTGCACATCCGCCCACGCCCCGCCACAGATGGCGCGCTGGCACTCGGTCTGATGCACGTAATCTTCGCTGAAAACCTGCACGACGAACTCTGGCTCGAAGCGCACGGCCACGGCTGGCGCGCGCTGCGCGACCGCGCGCAGGAGTACCCACCCGCACAGGTCGCGGCAATTACGGGTATTGCTGAAGATCTCATTGTCGATCTCGCCCGCCGCTACGCAACGACAAAGCCGGCGCTGCTCAAATTTGCCGATGGCATCCAGCGCCACGAGAATGGCGGTCAGACCTCGCGTGCGCTGGCGTGTCTGCCCGCGATCGTCGGCCAGTACGGTGTGCGTGGCGGCGGCCTCTTCTATTCTACCGGCGGGTATGCGCAGTGGGATGACGAGGCGCTGGGCCACGCGAGCGGCTGGCAACCCGTGCCGCGTATGATCAACATGAATCGTATCGGCGCGGCGCTATGCGGCGAGGTGCAAGACCCACCGATTATGTCGCTGTTTGTCTACGGTGCCAATCCCGTCACCTCGTCGCCCAACGCGGGTAAGATCATCGCCGGGTTACAGCGCGAAGACCTGTTCACCGTGGTTCACGAACAATTCATGACCGATACCGCGCGCTATGCCGATCTCGTGCTGCCCGCCACTACTCAGCTCGAACAGGTCGATCTGCACCGCGCCTACGGCCACCGGCTGTTGCGCTACAACCACGCCGCGATCGCGCCGTGTGGTGCGAGCAAGAGCAACTGGGACATGATGCGGCTGCTGGCGGCGGGCATGGGCTATGATGAGCCGTGGCTCAAGCAGGAAGCGGAGGAGGTACTGCGCGAGATCATCGATGCCACACGGGCGAAGAACCCGCTGCTGGCGGGGATTACGCTCGAGCGGCTCCAACAGGAGCCGACGGTCGCATTTGCTTTTGGCGATGCCGATCTGCCCTTCGCCGATGGCCACTTCGCCACACCATCGGGCAAAGTCGAACTCGAGTCGGCGGCGATGGCCGCTGTCGGTCTCGACCCGCTGCCGGTGTACCACGAGCCAGCCGCGATCCGGGCGGTACGCGAGGCTGCGCCCGGCCCGGATGCGCCGCTGATCTGTATCTCGGCCGCCTCACACCATTTTGTCTCGTCGAGCTTTGGCAACCAGCCGAGCCTGCGCGCCCGCGAGGGGACACCATACGTCGAGATTCACCCCGCTGATGCCGCACTGCGCGGCGTGGTGAGCGGCGATACCGTGCGCCTGGCGAGCACGCGCGGCTGGTGTACGCTGCGCGCGGTCGTGACCGACGATGCAGCCCCCGGCGTGGTGATCGCGCCTAAGGGGCAATGGGCATCGCTCGCGCCCGATGGCCGCAACATCAACTTCACCACGCCCGATGCGCTCGGTGATCTGGCCGGCCAGAGCACCTTTCACACCAATGCGGTGGTGGTGACGCGGGTGTAGGGCCGCAACGCGCTGCGTTGCGGCCTGTAGGGGCGAAGCATTCCGCAGAATGCTTCGCCCCTACGCGGGGGGCGCGTTATAACGCCCCCCGCCCTACACCCGCGCATCCCAGCTGTCGCGGTCGAGTCGCATCTCAAAGAATTCGACCCACACCCCGCGTTGTCCCTCGCGGAAATACTGGCGCAGGTGTTGGAAGCGCGGCTGGTCGAGCTGGTGCCGATCAAACAGCATACCCGCCTCGCGCCAGTCGCTGCTGATCTGGCGGAAGCCGAGCCGATCATAGCAGCGCACCGCGCGGATGTTTGGGGCGGCGACATCGAGCAGCATCGCGCTGAAGCCCAGCTCGCCAAAGAAGTGTTCGAGGAAGATCGCGAGCGCCTCGGTACCCAGACCACGGCCGACAAACGGCGCACCAAAGGTAATTCCAAGGCGCGCCTCGTGACGGCGATTGTCGATCTCGCGCAGCGAGATGCGGCCCATCAGCGTGCCGTGCATATCATCGACGGCCCAGCTGCGCCGGACACCAAATTCGCCAAAGCTGTTCCAGTTGCCAGCGGTAAACGGGCGCGGCAGGTTCCAGAGTTGGTCAAGCGGCTCGTTGTAGGGCGGCCAGCGATCGGCGGTTGTGTCATCGCGGCGCTCCCACTGCCGAATGCGCAGGCGTGTACTGTGCAGCTCGGCCGCGCTCACCGCCGCGCCGCCCGGATCTGATCGAGCAGCAGATCCATTGCAGATCCGGGCAACTGATCGATCGTGTAATCGGCGAGCATGGTATAGATCGAATCATCATCACGCGCGACCGAAAGCACCAGCGCACCAGCGCGGCGTGCCGCAAACGGAAAGGACGACACCGGCTCGATTGCAGCGATTGCGCCGACACAGAGGAGCAGATCGCAGGCGGCTACCGCGTGCTGTGCGCGCCGCAACGGTTGCTGCGCGAGGCCTTCGCCAAACATCACGACATCCGGGCGCAAATGGCCGCCACAATCCGGGCAGCGCGGCGGCAGATCGCCGTCATCATCCCACGCCGTCTCGATTATCCCACAATCGTAGCAACGGCCACGATGCAGCGAACCATTGAGCTCGATCAGATTCTGGATACCGGCGCGCGCGTGCAGCCCATCGATTGTCTGCGTCACCAGCGTAAAGGTGGTATAGATCTGCTCGAGCTCGGCGAGCACCACATACGCACCTGTGGGCGCGATCGCGCTGGCCGCACGCCGCCGATGGTCATACCATTCCCAGACCAGCCGCGGATTGCGGACAAACCCCTGTGGCGTGGCCAACTCGCTCACATCATAGGCGGCCCATTCGCCGATGTGCGCCTGCGCGAATGAAGGAAAACCGATCTCGGCCGAGATCCCACCGCCCGTCAGCACGACGACATGACGCGCGTCTGCTAGCCGACGCAGAATCTTTTCGGGCAGGGTTACTTCCATACAACACTCCGGGCAGCAATACGACTATGGTGAGTATACCACGCCGTATCAGCGGCGCACGATAGCGTACCCGTACTGCTCAGGCTGGCTGCACCTAAGGCACCACGCGCACATACGCAGATGATACCCAGCCCTCGATCGTTTGATCACCGATCTGGCTACGCACCTGTACCCATTCGATCTGATCAGCGCTGCGTGAGCCACCGATTCGGCGTACGATCGTGCCGTTTGGCAAGTAGCCGATCACGGCAGCCTGCAACCCCGGCTCCACGCGCAGATTGAGCCCCTCGGTATCGCTGATCGTGACAACCATAAGTGTTCCTTCACCCTCAACCACTCCCGTCAGCCATTCAGGCAGGAAGCCCGAGAGATCGGGCAGCACACGGCTCAAATCGGGGAGCAAATCGGCAAGATCGGGGATGACGTCTTCGACGCTGGGCAACTGCGGCAGCGCGGGTATCTCCAACGAAATACCGCCGCCCGGTTGCATACGCTCGGCGACGGTGGTGGCCGCCAGATAACTACAACCCGCCACCGCAGCACACACCACCAGAATCGCGATCGGGGTGGCCAGTTGCGGCCCGCTGCGCCGCGCCGTGCGATACCCTGCGCGCGCGGGTGCTGCCGTGCGTTTGACTTCGGCGGCTGGCTCTGTGGTGCGGCGCGGCACCGCACGCACGGCGCGTTCGCGGATAGACGGGAGCCGTTCTTCGACGACAAAGCGCTGTGTTTCGCGGTTGCTCGCGGCGCGAAATGATTCGATCGCCTGCCCGAGTTCGACCGCGCTTTGTGGCCGCTCCTCAGGATCACGCGCGGTAATGCGGCGTAGCAGCTGGTCCAGTGTGGGTGCATACAGGCCGGGCAGCACCTCGGTCACACGCGGCACACTGTCGGTAAGATGCGATTGCGCCACCGCGAGCGCGTCTGTTCCAGCAAAAATCCGCCGCCCGATCAGCATTTCGTACAGGAGCAAACCAAGCGAATATACCGCGCCCGCCGGCCCGACTGGCCGACCAGCCGTGCGCTCGGGTGGCCGGTAGCTCGCGTTATCACGACCAAATACTTCGAATGTCATCTCCCAGTTCTCGACGAGCTCGACGTGGCCATCATCGATCACACGCGCGTGCGCGCTGCTGATCGGCGGCACCGGCCCGGCGTGCGACTGGCAGGCCGCCACCGCGCCCACGATCTGGCGAAAATAGAGCAGCGCTTCTTCGAGTGAAAGCGCACCTAGCTCAGCGATTGTGCGACCAGCCACATACTCGGTGACCATATACGGCCGTCCGGCAAGATCGCCAGTATCGTACACTTCGAGCAGCGAGCGGTGGGTACGGCGCGCGCCGTGCTGCGCTTCGCGCACAAACCGGTCGCGCAGCGGTGGCTGCTCGGTATACTCACGCTTGAGCAGGTAGACGAGCACCGGGCGTTCGAGCCGGGTATCCACGCCACGAAAGACCGCCGCAAGGCGGGTATAGCCGAGCCGCGCCTCGACGCGGTAGCGCCCGGCGAGCACGATCGGCATCTTGCTCGAAGTTGGTGTGGTCATTGCTGCTGCTACTGGTCGCGGATGGTTCAAGCATTATACCATCGGCGGCGCGCTTGCCCGGTGGCATTAGCCGAGGCTACGCTCCGGCCCTATCGGTCTATTTCCACAGATTTTTCCACATATCGGTGAGGCTGGTCTGCACATCCTGCGCCGTACTCTGCATCGACGCCATCGTCTGGCGCATCGGGTCGGGCGAGAGCCGTGCATCGAGACGCGTACGCGCATCATCGAGGACCTCGTGAAACAACAGATGCGCGTGGTCGGCGTGCAGTGTCGTCAGCCGGTCGGCGGTCACTTCGAGCACCGCGGCGCGCTCGCGGCCACCATCGATCTCCTCAAACATCTTTTGCAGGATCACACGTACTTCCGTGCTGTATACTTCTATCGTCATCGTTGCTCGCTTTCGCGTGGATCATCGTTGTCTGTATAGTACATCCGACGCCGCCGGCGCGCTAGCGGTTGCATTGCGCGCTGATCCAGCCGTGCCACGCGGCTTCCAGATCGTGCAGCGGCCGCAGATCGGGGGCACCACTACGGTAGCCAGCGTAGGCGGTGCGCAAATGCAACGGGTGATTGGTAGCCAGGAACGCGCTGAGACCCCACGCGGCGGCATAATCAAAAGTACCGATCTGGTCATAGCCGACACGTGCGGTAGTCAGGGCGATGACCGTTGGCAGTTCGCGGCGCGCGCACAGATCGGCCAGCCGCCGCACCCGAGTCGCGGGCACCAGCGCGCCCGCCAGATACTCGGCCAGCCCCTCGTCCGCCCAGCCACGCGCGATGCGGTGCGCAGCTGGCGATCGCCAGCCGCCGGGGAAGATCTGACGCGCCGCAAATGCGTGGCCCAACTCGTGTACCACCGTCGCCTCCAGCGTGTTGGCACTCTCGCCCGCGCCACGCGCGTAGGTAAAAAGGATGCTCTGTTCTTCCAGATACAACCCATCGCCATCGGCACCACTACCAACAAATGCCTGCATATAGCGTTGGAATGCGGCGCGCGATCCGAATACCAGCAGCTGCGGCGTTCGGCGCGGCTCGGCGGGTGTGGGCGCGGCGAGCCGTGGCCCCACCAGTTGTGCGAATGCGCGCTGCGTCGTGGCGGCCAGCACCAGCAGCGGCGGGATGGCAGCGGCAGCGGCGGCACGCACCACCAGCAGCGGGCTTGCACCGCGCGCCGGCAGCAACTGCGCCTCGCAGGTTGTGCGCAGCGCCGCCAGCAGAGCAGTTCTATCACGGGTATCACGTGCACGCGCCAGCGCCGCCGCCGCCGCCAGCGTGGTGAGCGGTACTTCGCTGATACCGGAGGCACCACTGCGCCCCTGGTGCGCCGCCGCGATACTGGCGGGAGCAACCGCAGTGCTGTGGCACGCGGGCGGCGTCGTGTAGCTGGCGTAGGCGGCATCGAGCGCGGCGTCGAGTCCCCGGCGGCGCGCGGCCACCGGCGCAGCGGCGGCCACCACACCGGGATCAGCGCTGGCGAGTGCCGCCGCCAGAAACGTGTCGCCCGTGCCCGCACCAGCCACCGCGATCAGCCGGGTGGCCGCGCGTGCCGCGCGGGCGCGCAGGAGTGGCGCACGGCCCGCAGCAAGCGCCAGCGCCTCCAGCGCCGGGCGCGCGTCATCTGCCGGGAAGAAGCGTGTGTCGAGCAGCCATATCACTTCCTGCATCACACTGGTGTCACGCTCGGTGACGAGTAAGCGCAGCAACGCCGCACGCAATGGCACCGATGCGGCATCGGGCAACCCACCAGCAGCACGCCCGATCGCACGTAACGCATTGCGGCGCACCTGCGGGCTGGCGTTTTCGGTCATCACCAGCAGCGCGGGCAAGACTTCGGCGGCGTACGGTGCCAGTTCGGTGGCGATCCGCTCGGCGGTGGGGTAATCGGCGGCGGGCAGATCGTGGAGGGCCGCGCAGCACGCGCCGCGGCTTTGGGC
>JAYUYF010000178.1:0-5038 GCA_043752605.1 Roseiflexaceae bacterium | reverse complement strand
ATCCGTGCCTCTTCGGCGGCGGTCAGCTCCATCAGCGCGAAGGCGGTCGGCCACATGATACCTTCGTCGATCTGCGCTGCATCGCTGAAGCCGAGTGTTGCGTAGCGCGTGCCAAACTTCTGCGCGCTCTGAAAGAAGCAGACGACCTTGCCGTCCTTGGTATACGCGGGCATGCCGTACCAGGTGCGCGGCGCAAGGATCGGCGCGCTGGCGCTGATGATCGTGTGGAGCCGCGTGGCCATGGCGCGCTCGGGTTCTGGCAGCTCGGCGATCTTCGCGAGCACCTCACTTTCGCCCTCGGCCCGGTTCTGGCTCGCACGCGCTTCTGCCTTCAGCTCTTTGGCGCGCTCCTTCATCGCGGCGCGTTCTTCATCTGTGAAGCTCTGCGCGACCTTCTTTTTTGTTTCGCTCATCGATACCTCCGTATCTTTGCAGGTATTCCTGCGTAGCATTAGTACCCCTGCGGCATCGGCTCGCCGGTCTCCAGCAACGTCTTCATATTGCTGAGGATCCACGCCCAGCCGCCGCTCTGGAGCCCGTTGTACGTTGGCGTCTGGCCCTGAAATTCCTCGTGGACGACAGTGACCTTCGTCACGCCGCCGGGCATCGCTTCCAGCTCCCACGTCACGCGGGTGGGTGCGTCCTCGTTCATCGGCGGCCAGAGCGAGTGGTAGGTGTGTACCAACCGATTGGGTGGATCGGATGCAACCACCTCGCCTTCAACGATCGGTGCATCGTTCGGCATGTGGTAGGTAAAGGGCGAGCCGACGCTGAGATCGGTCTTGAGTGTACTACCATAGTAGTAGCGGGATGTGAATTCCGGTGTGGTGATCGCCTCCCACACCCGCTCCCGGGTGGCCTTGATGATGATCTGATACACGAGCCGGGGTGTTGAATCGGTCGACACGACATTCCCTCCTTCAAGCGCGGTTTTGAGATCGGCCAGGGCGTTCGCACGCGCGGCCGAGTACTTGTTGATCCAGCGATCTGCGATCAGCTGGATGGGAACCGGGTTCAGGAAGTGCAGTCGCTCGCGCCCCACTTTGCGCGTGGCGATCAGCCCGGCCGCTTGCAGCACGCGCAGGTGCTTCATCACCCCAAACCGCGACATCGGCAGTTCCGAATCGAGATCGCTGAGCGTGCGGCCGTCGCGCACAAAAAGCAGATCTAGCAGCCGGCGGCGGCTTGGATCGGCGAGGGCGCGAAAGATAGCTTCGTCTTCCATGTCGATATTATATGTGACTGAATGGTAACATGTCAAGGGGTGCAGCGCGCCCCGGCATCACTGCCGCAGATCAGTGGCAATCGGGGCAGGGCGCAGGCGTTTGTGGCGCATCAGGTAGCGGATGTCGGGCATGTTGTCGTGCATCAGCTGGTAGTGATAGTAGTTGATGTGTTCGAGCACGGCAAACAGTGCCAGCGCCGTCGCCAGAACGATCTCGGAGATTCGCGTCTGCCCGGCACCCTGCACCAAAAGGACAATCAGCGGGTACAGGATAAACAGCACGATATTGCTCCGCTGGAACACGGGAAACCAGCGATAAAAGTGCGCTGGCAGCGTACGTACCCCGGCGCGAATCGATTGCAGCTTGATGTGCCAGTACCATGTGCCTTGTACAAGAACGTAGCAGATCAGAAACATTGCATAGCCGTACAGAATCCAGGACGCGATCTGGAGATTGCGAATGACGGCTATCAGGCATACAGGCAACAGAAAGATATTGAACAATTCCCAGTTGCGCAGGTAGCGTAAGCGTTGAACAAGCTGCTGAAGCGGTGTTTTGCTCATCAGGCGTAAACTCCATATCCTGATTGGTGCAAGTATTGGACACGTCGGCATCGCCAGAAGCAGTACCGCAATGCTGACATTAACCAGTGTTACCCTGACGAGCAACGTAGCCAGCGCATGTGGAATCGCTACTCGATTGTAGCACGCAGGATTCGATCATGATCATTGCAACGCCTGCTATTGCGCCGGTTTCTGCTATACTTCCGGCGGGTGCGGACTCGCGATACTCGATCCTGTTACCCCGCCCGCAGGAGTCGTAGCACGGAGCCATCCATGAGCCGTCCTCGTGTGTTTGTCGCGCGTCATCTGCCCGCTACTGCACTCGCATCGCTCAGCGCGTGTGATGTGACGATCTGGCCGCACGCGGCCACACCGCCGACGCGCCTCGAGCTGCACGCCGCCGTGGCCGATGCCGATGGCTTGCTGGCGCTGATCACCGACCGGGTCGATGCCACGCTCCTCGCTGCCGCGCCGCGTCTGCGGGTGGTGGCCAACATGGCGGTGGGCTACGATAATGTTGATCTGCCAGCGCTTGTGGCGCGCGGCGTAGTGCTCACCAACACGCCAGATGTGCTGACAGACGCGACGGCCGACATGGCGTGGGCGTTGTTGCTCGCCGCCGCGCGCCGGGTCGTTGAGGGCCAGCGTACGATCGCGGCGGGTGGCTGGGGCGCATGGGCACCCGGCTTTCTGGTGGGCCAGCCCGTTGCGGGTGCGACGCTCGGGGTGGTAGGGGCGGGCCGGATCGGTTCGGCGGTGCTGCGGCGCGGCCGCGGTTTTGGTATGCAACTGCGGTACCACAATCGCGCGCCGTCGCCCGCGCTCGAAGCCGAGACCGGTGCGCAGTATCGCGCGTTCGACGATCTGTTGCGCGAGTCGGATTTTGTTGTGGCACTCGTCCCGCTCAACGAGACAACGCGCGAGATGTTTGACGCGCGCGCATTTGGCCTGATGAAACCCACCAGCGTGTTTGTCAACACCGCGCGCGGCGGAGTGGTGGATGAGGCGGCGCTGGCGGTGGCATTGCGCGCGGGCCGCCCGTGGGCGGCCGGGCTCGATGTGTTTGCGCGCGAGCCGATCGCCGCCGACCACCCGCTGCTGGCGCTGCCCAACGTGGTGGCTGCACCACACCTCGGAAGCGCGACGGTGGCCGCGCGCCACGCGATGGCACAGCTTGCCGCGCAGAACATCGCGGCGGTGCTGGCCGGGCAGCCGCCGCTCACGCCGGTGCGCGCCGGATGACGATCGATGCGACGGTACCATAAAGACGCAACATGTTGCATCTCGACAAGCGTCGGGTGTCTCTGCGATGGACGTCACGACCGCATTCGTCGTACTGAACAAAGGATCGATCCATGTTCCTGATGCTTGATCACGTGGTGGTGCTGGTGACCGATCTTGATGCTGCCAGCGCCGACTTTGGCGCGCTGGGCTTCACTGTGGTGCCCGGCGGCACGCATACCGATGGTGCCACACACAACGCCCTGATCGCCTTCGCCGATGGCTGCTACATCGAACTGATCGCGTTTCTGCGCGAAGCGCCGCAGCATCGCTGGTGGCGGCACACCGCGCACGGTGCGGGGCTGATCGATTTTGCACTGCTGCCAGACGATATCGAGGCCGACATGGATGCCGCGCGCACGCGCGGGCTCGATCTCAGCGGCCCGGTCGATGGCGGCCGCCTGCGCGGCGACGGCGTGCAACTACACTGGCAAAGTGGTACGGGTGCGACGGACGACCTGCCGTTTCTGTGCTACGACGTGACGCCGCGCGCGCTACGGGTGCCACACGATGCAGATGCGCAGCACGCCAATGGCGCGCGTGGTGTGGCCGGGCTGAGCGTGGTGGTACACGATCTGATGCGCAGCAGCGCACGCTACCAGGCGCTGCTTGGCTTTGACCCGCAGCCGCAGCCCGCGCCGGCAGATGAAACGCTGGCGGCGCGTACCGCCGGATTTGTGCTGCGCGATGCGGCGATTGGCCTGGTGGCTCCCGCGCCGCTCGGCGAGAACCCCGAGTACCAGCGGCTCACGCAGCGCGGCCAGGGTCCATTTGCGCTGGGTCTGCGCGGCAGCGTCGATGCGCCAACGCTCCTCGATCCCACGCGCACACACGGCGTGCCCATTCTGGTGCGCTGAGCATGCAGGCGCAGAGCATACGAGTGATCGGGAGCCAACTATGACGCACGGCATTGCCGAAAATCAACCACGTGAGGAGCCGGATTCTTCGATCATCCGCACTATCAGACATCGGTTGCGCGATACAAGTGCCGCGTTACAACGCACACTGCCGCTACTGGCCGAGATCGCGATTATTCTGTGCTGGACGTTCGTCATCACCGCACCGTATGTGCAGTCGAAATTCAATGAGCATCCGGTCGGCGGCGAATATTATGCCGCGATCACGACCCATACGATCTGGAATAACATGAACGCATGCGGGCCGTGCGTATTCTGGAATGGTGGTCTGCGTGGTGGCGCGCCAGCGTTTGCCGATACCTACGGTAGCATGCTTCACCCGCTAGTGATCGTCACGACGCTGGTATTTGGTGTGCTGCCCGGTGCCAAGATCGCGCTCGTGATGATCTTTATGCTCGGCGGTTTTGCGCAATGGTGGCTGGCGTACGTGTTGCAACTCGGGCGTGTCGGGCGGCGTCTGGAGCGGGATGCTCGCGGTTGCCGCCGGGAACATCGGTGGGCGGCTCGAAAACGGTAATTTTGGGCTTGCACTCGCGACGGTCTCGTGCGCGCTGGTGCTCCCCCCGCTGTTTCAACTCTACCGCTCGCCAGACCGTCGGACGATCGTGCTGCTGGCCGGCACACTGGCGCTGGCAGTCGTCGCGGGGCAGGGCTATATGCAGATTATGCTCGCGCTACTACTGCCGATCACACTCTTTTTACTGCCAGCCGATCGTATGCAGCGCATGCGTGTTGTGCGCAACGGGCTACTCGCCGTGCTGCTGGCGCTGCTCCTCGCGAGCGCCTTTCTTGTGCCATTGTTGCATTTCCTGCCGCAGTTCGCCAAGGATACCGATACCGGGTTTGCTGCGGCGACACGTTTTGATATGATGCCACTCTATCTGGTGATCAACGATAATAATTTCTTCTATACGACCGCTTTCGATCGGCTACCGTACCCCTATCTGTACGCTAATTTTATCGGCTGGGTACCGATTTTGCTGGCGTGCGTAGGACTTGCGCTGCATGCGCGCGGCATACGTGGGCGCGTGAGCATCCTGTTCTTTGGCGC
>JAYUYF010000177.1:0-1915 GCA_043752605.1 Roseiflexaceae bacterium | reverse complement strand
CCCCGCCCATTGCCCCGCCGCCCCCGCCCATGCCCCCGCCGCCGCTCACCACCCTGCATCTGCTACAATGCACCCGATGATTGCACCGCTGCAAGGATTTGCCATGCCACTGACCTACCTCGTCAACCCAAACCACGCCGATGGCGATTTGCTTGGTTCCATTCCTACCGATGACACCGATGGGCTGGATCGCACTACAGCCGAGTCGCTACTCCCGGCCCTGGTCAAAGAAATCGATGATCTGCAGGAGTTGCTCTACGCCGCTGGCACCCACAGCATGCTGGTCATCTTTCAAGGCATGGATACCAGCGGCAAAGATGGCACGATTCGCAGCGTGTTCAAAGATGTCAGCCCGCTCGGCACACAGGTCGCGTCGTTCAAAGTGCCTACCGCCGCTGAACTCGCGCACGATTTTCTCTGGCGCATCCACGCCTGCACCCCCGAAAAGGGCCATATTGCGGTCTTCAATCGCTCGCACTATGAGGATGTGCTGGTGGTACGCGTCCACGAGCTTGTGCCCGAGCCGGTCTGGCGCGCGCGCTATACCCATATCAACAATTTCGAGCAGTTGCTGGTCGAAAATAATACGATCATCATCAAATTCTATCTGCATATCAACAAAAAAGAGCAAAAAGAGCGCTTGCTGGCGCGCGAAAAAGATGTCACAAAAGCGTGGAAACTTGCACCCGGCGATTGGCAGGAACGCGAGCGCTGGCGCGAGTATCAACGCGCCTACAACGATGCACTGCGGCAGTGTACAACGCCCGCCGCACCCTGGCATATCGTCCCGGCCGATAAAAAATGGGCGCGTAATGTGGGTGTGGCACGCGCGATTATCGCTGCACTCGCTCCCTACCGCGATGACTGGATGGCAAAGCTCGAATCGATGGGCAACGCACGCCGCGCCGAGCTCGCCACCATGCGCAAGGAAACCAAGGCATGAACCGCGCCGCTGATCTCCTAGCGGCGCTCACCGCACAGGTGTTGCCGCCCGATCCCGCATTTGCACGCGCCGCGCGTATTCGCCTCGATACACTCACCAAGCCGCCCGGCAGCCTTGGTGTGCTCGAAGACCTTGCTGCCCAGCTTGCGGCGATCAGCCGTACCACGCGCCCGCAAATCACCAGGCCGGTGGTGCTGGTGGCCGCCGCAGACCACGGTGTCGTCGCGGAGGGTGTCAGCGCATATCCGCAGGCCGTCACCCGCCAGATGGTCAGTAATTTCCTGCACGGCGGGGCGGCGATCAACGCGCTGGCGGCGGCGGTGGGCGCGCGTGTGGTGATCGTCGATGCGGGCGTGCTTACGCCGCCACCCGATCTGCCCGGCCTCGTGCGCGCCGCCGCCCGCCGCGGCACCCGCAACCTGCGCACCACCGCCGCGATGACCGAGGCCGAGGCCACGCTGGCTATCTTGCTGGGCGCGGGTGTCGTCGGCCAGATTGCGGCAGATGGGCTCGATCTGCTAGCGCTGGGCGAGATGGGGATCGGCAACACGACCGCCGCCGCGTGCCTCACCTGCGCATTCGCCGGGGCCACGCCGCAGCAAACTGTCGGCAGGGGTACTGGTGTCGATGACGCCGGGCTGCAGCGCAAACGCGCGGTCGTCACCGCTGCGCTTGCGCGCGCCCGCCCACGCGCCGCCGATCCGCTGCATACGCTGGCCGAACTGGGTGGTCTCGAGATCGCGCTGCTCGCCGGGGCCGCGCTCGCCGCCGCTGCGCGCCGCATTCCTGTCCTGCTCGATGGCTATATTGCCACCAGCGCCGCGCTCGCCGCTGCGGCGCTGGCCCCCGATCTGGTTGGATCACTGATCGCCGGGCATCGCAGCGGCGAGCGCGGCGCTGGTGGCAATATAGCCATCGAGCAGGACAGGAATGCGGCGCGCAGCGGCGGCGAGCGCGGCCCCGGCGAGCAGC
>JAYUYF010000176.1:0-1917 GCA_043752605.1 Roseiflexaceae bacterium | reverse complement strand
CAAGTATCGGTGCGTAGCAAGCAACTAGTTCATCCACACAGCGAGAGTTGACATCTGAGATCCTGCTGATGAACGTGTGATGCGACGCTGAAACGATACTAGCGGAGGAGCAGCTATACGAACAATGCGCGTAGATTACAGAAACCTGAGGACGCGCGGAAGTGATCTACGAAGGCCTGTCGGAGTACAGCCGCACGTCGGCGGCATCGATGCGGTGGAGCACATCGTGTGCATCGCGCAGCAGCAAGGCACCGCTGGCGTCGATGTCTTCGGCGATACCGTGGAGCGTGGCGGTGGGGCCGACTGCGGCGACGTGCAGACCCAGCGTCTGAAGCCGGGCGCGCCAGGCGGGCAACAGCGCGGGTGCCAGCAGCCAGTCATCGAGCGCGTCGAGCAGCGCCAGCAGCAGGTCATCGCGCGATACCGGCGCACCGGCGGCGGCGGCGAGGCAGGTGGCGTGTGCTGCGAGATCACGGCCATCGATCTGGCTGGCTGGCGCACGGTGAACGTTGATGCCCATGCCGACGACGACCCACGGCTCGTGCGCCGCGCCGCCGCCCTCGCACAGGATCCCGGCCGCCTTGCGCCAGACACCTGCCTGCGCGAGCACCAGATCGTTTGGCCACTTGAGGCGCGCCGCCAGACCCGTCGTGTGTTCGACCGCATCACAGAGTGCCAGCCCGGCCAGCATGGGCATCTGCGCGCCGGTCGTGGGCCGCAGCAGCACCGAGCAGAGTAAGGCTGCGCCGTGTGGTGCCACCCAGCTGCGCCCCTGGCGACCGCGCCCGGCCGTCTGCTCCTCGGCGAGCGCCACCAGACCGTGCGGTGCGCCGGCGCGCGCGGCATCGCGCAGCACGCGGTTGGTCGAATCGACGCTGGGGAAATCCAGGATCGTATGGCCTATTGCTGCCCCGGCGCGTGCGGCGCGCAACCGCGCAAGATCGTGTGGCGGGTCGTGTCGTTCCATCGCGCCAGTATATGGCAAACTGTGTATTGTTGCATTCTGACTTCCTATGCTATACTCTGCGCCATAACAACTGGTGAAATAGCACGAGCGTCCAACGACCGCACGCTCGCAGTGAGGGCAGTGTGGCACAGCAACTACGGCTTGTGATCGCCGACGACGAGTCGATCATTCGCATGAATCTCAAAGAGACGCTGCTCGGCCTCGGGTATCTGGTGGTGGGCGAGGCGGGCGATGGTATGAGTGTAATCAGCCTTTCGCGCGAACTGAAACCTGATCTGGTGATCATGGATATCAAGATGCCCAAGCTCGATGGCATCCAGGCGGCCAAGGTTCTGACCGAAGAGAAGATCGCTCCGGCGCTGCTGCTCACCGCTTTCTCGGATCGCGAGCTGGTCGAGCGCGCGCGCGAGGCGGGGGTGGTCAATTATATTGTCAAGCCGTTTCGCGAGGCCGAGCTGTTGCCAGCGATCGAGATCGCGCTGGCGCGCTATGCCGAATTCCGCGAGATGGACCGCGAGATGACCGACCTGAAAGAGACGCTCGAGACGCGCAAGCTCGTCGAGCGCGCCAAGGGTGTGCTGATGGACACCCAGGGTCTGCGCGAGCAGGAGGCGTTTCGCAAGATCCAACAACTCTCGATGAACACCCGCAAGACGATGCGCGAGATCGCGCAGGCGATCCTGCTCACGGCGCAGATCGACAAGTAGCGGCGTGTCTGGTGCGCCCACCGAGCCGCAGCCGCGCCCGCTGTGGCTCCGTACGTTGCTCCCCCACGCGCTGACGGCCCTGGTGTCGGTGGCTGTCGCCGTCGCGATCACGCGCGTCAGTAGCCCATCCAGCGTGCCAGTAGTTGCGAAGCCGACACTGGCCGCCGCAACCAGCACGCGCGTTCCCGAGCCGATATCATCAACACCGCAAGCACCAACGCCGCAAGTTACGCCGACGCTCGA
>JAYUYF010000175.1:0-1919 GCA_043752605.1 Roseiflexaceae bacterium | reverse complement strand
GGTGACGCGGCAGCGTCTTGATTGCCACGTAGCGATCCATCGCCGCGTGGTACGCCTTGAAGACCGTCGCCATACCACCGGCACCAATTTGCTCGGTGATGCGGTATGCGCCGAGCGTCCGGCCAATAAGATCGCTCATGCTTCCTCCTGCTGCTGGTGCGCCGGATTGAGTATAGCATGGTGGCTACGGCCGCTGCGGCAGGTGGGCTGCGCCCCCTGCACCCCCGACGATCTTCCGCTCGCGCGTGTTGCGTGCGGCTACGCGCCGCTGCGGCAGGTGGGCTGCGCCCCCTGCACCCCCGACGATCTTCCGCTCGCGCGTGTTGCGTGCGGCTACGCGCCGCTGCGGGCGGGGCGACCGCGCGCCCCCACCACCCCCGCGCCGGTGGCGTTGCCCCCGAACCCCCAAATGCGGCCGGTCGTGTGCCTGTGGCCGATTTTAGCAGCGCATGCCCCGTTGCGGCGTACCGCGTGCACATGGGCCCGCTGCGGCCTGCTATGCGCAGAAGAGCAGACACCGCCCAATTTGCGTGCGCCACACAGTGTGCGGTTTTGGAGGTTCAAAGGGGGCGAAAGCGCCCCTTGCCGGGGCCCTGGGGCAGGAGCCTCAGGCGCTGCGGCGCGCAGCCGCACCCCACTGGCCGCGCCGGATGCGGGGTGCAGGGTGCAGGGGTCTCCCTGCCGCAGCGGCGCGCAGCCGCACGCAACACGCGCATAGCGCCCGATGATCGGCTAGAATACCCGCGAACCGCGTAGCGCAGAGGAACCAATGACACCGATCGATCTCTATACCGGCAGCCCGGGGGCGGGCGCACGACTCGCCGCCGCCGCCACCGCGCTGCATAGCGCCGATGCTGGCCAGCGCACACTGCTCCTCGGCCTCGAGGGCAGCATCGGGCTCGGCGCACTGCTTGGCACCACACTCGCCGCCACGCCCACGACGGTTGCGCCAGATCTCGATGTGCTGGGGCTCGATGCGGCGGCGGCGCTGCGCGCGCTGTGGGAGCAAGGCCGCGCCACGATGCCCGCGCGGCTGGCGCAGATCGGTGGCGATGAGTTGCCGCTACTCCCCGGTCTCGGCACGTTGTTTGGCCTGCTCCAGATCGAGGCGCTGCGGGCAAATTATCAGCAGATCGTGATCGATGCCGGTGCGGTCGATCCGCTGCTCGCGATCCTTGGCCTGCCCGATGCCATGCGCTGGGGCGTGCGGCTCGCAATCGGGCTGGATCGTGAGCCGGGCAAGAACCCGGCGTCGCTGGCGCGCGCGATGTTGCCGACCGGCCTGCTGCCGCTGACATTGCTCGACCAGCTGCAAGATGCGCGTGTGGCCGCCGAACGCGCACGCAGCGATATTTTCCCGGCCGCCAGCACGCGTGCCCACTTTGTGCTGCGGCCCGACGCGGTGGCGCTCGCCGAGGCACGGCTGGCGCTGCCCGCGCTGCAGCTGTTTGGGCTGCCAGTAGCAGATGTGCTGATTGGGCCAGATAGCACGGCGATCGCCACCGCACCCGACACCTGGCCCAGCCGGCCGACACAGCGCTTTGGGCCGCCGAATGACACCGGGCTAGCGGGACTGCGCACGCTGGCGGTGCAGATCGGCGCACCAGCCCAGGCCAACGGCGCGCCGATCGTCGCGGATCCTGACGGCCAGCCGGGAATCGCGATCGACCTGCCGGGCATCGCCGCCAGCGCACTCAAGCTCACGATCAGCGGCGATGAACTGATCGTGATGATCGGGCCGTACCGCCGCCACCTGTTGCTGCCCGCCAGTATGCGCGGCGTGCGCGGCATCCGGGCCACACGCGCGGGCGACCGGCTGGTGGTGCGGCCACGGTAGCGATGCAAAATTTCGCGTCGCTACACCGACCCTACCGCGTACGCCTGCGAAACGGGTGCCCGAGCCCGTGGAGCGCCGAACG
>JAYUYF010000174.1:0-1923 GCA_043752605.1 Roseiflexaceae bacterium | reverse complement strand
TCGAAGGCCGCCTGCGCCGCCAGATCGTCTTCGGCATCGAGATCGGTATCGAGTTCCAGCAGTTCGGCGGTCTGCGCGCCCAGCGGCAGCGGCAAATCGTGGACGATCGCGTGCAGCACGACAGCATTGCGCAGCACGTGGCGGTCGATCGATTGCAGGAACACCGCACCACCCGATTCGAGCCGTTTGAACAGATTGGTGCGCGAGAAGCCGATCAAGCGTTTGCCCGCGCGCGAAAGGTTCTGGAGCATGGTCTTCTCGGCATCGGTTGCGCGGCGCTGGGCATCGCGCGTCAGATAGTTGGCCAGCCCGTAGCGTGGCAGTGCCAGATCGGCGATCGTCTCCACCACCGCATCGGCCGCCAGCCGCCCGTACGGGTCGTGGGCATCGGCGGCGGGCAGCAAGATCGCGCGCGGCAGGCGTTCGGGGAAGAAGAAGCGCTGCCCGTCTGCCAGTGGCAGGTAGGCGCGGCCGCTGTCTGTATCGGTGGCGGCATAGTATTCTTTGATAAACGAACGGGTGCGGCGCACCATATAGAGCCGCATCAGTTCGCGCCAGTCATCCGCGTGTTCGCTGCGTTCGAAGGCGCGCAGCGAGCGTGGCGGCACCTGCATGCGCAAAAGATCCTGCGGGCTGGTGGCACGAAACAGCGCCTCGGGCCGGATGCCGAGATCGGCGTCTTCGGGCACAAACAGCCGCAGCTGCGCGCCAAGATCGAGGTACGATTTGTTGTAGGGCGTGGCCGAGAGCAGCACCACCTTGCAATCGAACTCGCCAATAAACTCCTGGATCGCGCGGTAGCGGCGGCCTTCGCGGTTACGCAGGCTATGCGACTCATCGATGATCACCAGGTGGTAGCGGCGCTTGAGTTCCGGCAGGCGTTGTTGAACCTGCGAGAGCGGCACGATCTCGGCGCTCAGATCCCAGGTCAGATTGTACTCCTGCCACATCGCCACCAGATTACGCGGCGCGATGATCAGCGTGCGCCAGCCATCACGATCCTTGAAGAGCCGCGCCAGCGCGGTGGCCATCAGCGTCTTGCCCAGCCCCACGACATCGCCGAGCAGCACACCACCGCGCCGCTCGAGGTAGCGCGCCGCCACCAGCACCGCCGCCTCCTGGAACGCAAACAGCTTGCCGTGAAACTCGCGCGGGATCGTATATTCGCTCAGCCCGGCGCGCGCCTCGTGCGAGAGATGGTAAGCGATTTTGAGATAGATCAGATAGGGCGAAAGCAGGCGTTCGGCCGCCCAGCTCTCCTCGATGATCGTCGCCAGATCGTCCGAAATATCGACCGACCAGCGATCGTCCCAGCGATCGGCAAACCAGCGCACCAGATCGGCCGTGGCGCTATGGTCAAGCACATCGACGTTGAGCTCGCCCTGGTGCTGCAGCCCGGCCATGGTCAGATTGCTCGAACCGAGGTAGCCCGTGACCGGATTATTGAAATCGTCGCGGTGGATCAGATACAGTTTTGCGTGCAGCAGATAGCGCAGGTGCAGGCGCACGATGACCTTGCCGCTGCGGATCTGCGCCGCGAGGCGGCGCAGCGCCAGCTCATCGGCGTTGGTGGGTGCGCCGTGGGTAAGTTGCGCGCGAAACTGCTCGGCCATCTGGCGCGTGAGCTGGCGCGCGCGCGCGATATCGAGGCCATCATCGCCGGGCTGAATGCGCAACGCCGCGCGCAGCGTCTCGTCTGGCCGCTCGTGCATGCCGATCAGCACGCGGCAGCAGCGTTCGGGGCCACCCGCAAAGCGTTCGACATCATCGGCGAGCAGACCCCAGCCACGCAGATTGAAGAAGCCGACGCAGAAATCGGCGTGCTGGGCGCTCTGGAGCGTGGCGTGTAGCGCCGGGAGCAACGGTTGCGCAATATTGTCGAAGATTCGGGGCATAGACACCGCAATAGATGCGCGTAATGTG
>JAYUYF010000173.1:0-11787 GCA_043752605.1 Roseiflexaceae bacterium | reverse complement strand
CTTGCGTAGCATACCACAGGCGGTCGTGGCTGTCAAGCCGGTTCCCGTTGCCCCTGTCGTCCGTTTCCGCTGCCGCCGCGCTGCGTTGCCACCACGCGTCGACCTTGGGAAATATACCACCCGTAGCCCATCTTGTCAAGCGGATATTATACGCATTCCTACAAGCTTTTCACGGCACATCTTACCGCACTAGAATGCGCTTATAGTGCCGCATCTGCCATGGCTTCGACCGTTATTTCAGCAAGCGACTTTTTGCGAGATCGTTCGATTCGATCGAGTCGTCGTTGAAACTGGCCAAAGGCAAAATCATAAAAGTCTTCTGATTTGAGGCCAAAGGGTACCACATCGTACGCAGCAAATGCTTCTTCGACAATCGCAAGAGCTGGAACAATGAGCAGATTCATGCGCTCGGAAATTGCATCCCACAATTCGTCGTGCTCGGCAATCAGGCGTGAGAGTAAATAAATACCGTACGCGATATGGCGCGATTCGTCCTGTTTGAGCAGTGCAATACCACGGCGTTGGGCAGGAAGAATATCGGCGCGATCAATAACGGTAAAGTACGCATGATACCCCGTTTCGGCGAGTACGCCCTCAACGATCATATTATAGGTGAGTGATGCTTCTGCCAGAGCGAGCGGTGAGGCATCCGTCCGCAGGCGATGCATCGCAATCGGCAGCTGATTGTAGACGAGTTCGCGAAAGCCAGGTGTATGATAGCGCGCCAGATCACCCGTATCACCGACAACTTCAGTGAGAAAGCGATTAAAAAAATCGGTGTGTTTTGCTTCTTCCCAAAGAAATGAGGTAAGAAACATTTCCTCCTCGATCCGACCTTCAGAGGCAATAACTTGAATCAACGGTAATAAATCAAGGGTAACAGCCTCTTCACCAGCTTGAAATAGCGCAGTAAGCCGTAATAAGAGATCACGTTCAGAATCTTCTAAGCAAAGCCAATCTTTCCGATCGCGGCTAAAATCGAGATCGGAAGGGTTCCAGATGCCAAAGCGCTTGGCTTTTTCAAACAGCCGCATAGGAAATGATGTACGCTGGAGCGGCCGACTTGTGAGTGTAAATGCGGTGTGTACTGTGTTCATACTGCTCCTTATGTGAGTGTAGGTGATTTTAGTCCCTCGCGCTGTACAATTTTGCGTGCGTCTTCAGATGCGACAAAAGCGAAGAACTCTTGCAACGCACGTGGCGCGCTCCGATCGCGCTGGCGTACGGCATACCATTCTTGTTGTAAGGCGATGCCAGCCAGGTCGATGATCGCCAGATCACGCGTGCGCGGGAGCCGAAGCTGCGGCACAAATGCGATGCCAAGACCAGCTCGCACCGCAGCGAGCATCATCTCGGTACTATCGGTCTCAAGCGCGACAACAAGATCGGCGGCACCCACATTTCGGCGGCGCAGAGCATCTTCGATCGTACGCCGCTGCGGTGTACCATCGCGTGGCAGGACGAGTGGCAGACCACGCAATTCGGTCGCTGGCACGGCATTATGCGTGAGTAGCGCGTGATTACGTGGCGCAATAGCAACAATGCGCTCGATGCCGAGCAGCAGCGACTCCCAGCCACGGCGGCGCACGTGTTCATCGAGAATAAGCACATGTAACTGTTGTGCGCCAAGCCATTCGATCAATTGCTCGTTTGGCGCGATCGTACTACTGAGTGCAATGGCCGGGAAGTGCGTGCGAAACCGGGCGCACAATGCTGGCAACAGGCGTTCGCCCACTGACGCGCCACAGCCAAGTGCGATTTGCCCGCTCACCTGCCCGTGCAGGCTCTTAATATTTTCTTCGGCACGGGCAGCGAGTGCGAGCATTTCACGGGCAATATCGATCAACTCATCACCTGCCGGCGTCGGGCGCATCTGCTGGCCAACGCGTTGAAACAAACGGATGTTTTCGAGTTCATCTTCGAGCGCACGAATATGGAGCGTGACCGTCGGCTGTGACATATGCAGATACTCCGCCGCCGCACTATAGTTGCCGTGATCGATCACCGCGATGAATGTTTTTAGATGAAGTGTGTTGAGCATAACGATCCGATTAGCGCAAAGCGATTGGCTCGGCTCCAGTGATGAAGAAAAAGCAAATCGCGATAATTACAGAGATTGCGAGCAACGCGATCGGAGTAATGACCAGCGAGTACTGCACAATTTTCACACGCAGCCTTCGTATCTGGTAGAGACAGTTCCTATGGTACCATAGCTGAACCAGCACACAATCGGTGCTGTGCAACCAAGAGCCCGTATAAAGGGAAAGCTATGCACGCGCTCGTTGCCGTGGTCATGGGTTCACAATCGGACTGGGAGACGATGGTACACACGGCCGATACGCTCGACGCGCTACAGATCGCGCACGAGACACGGATCATCTCGGCGCATCGTACACCTGATCTGCTGTTTGCGTATGCTGAGCAGGCTGAGCAACGCGGGATCGCAGTAATCATCGCCGGCGCTGGTGGGGCGGCGCATCTCCCCGGTATGCTCGCGGCCAAGATTATCATCCCCGTGCTTGGTGTACCGGTGCAGTCGAAAACGCTGGGTGGCATGGACAGCCTGCTCTCAATCGTACAAATGCCAGCCGGGATCCCGGTGGGCACGCTGGCGATCGGCAGAGCGGGGGCGGTCAATGCCGCACTGCTCGCGGCCGCGATTCTGGGAATTCAGCACAGAGAAATACGCGAGCGCGTGCGCGCCTACCGTGCGGCACAGACGCAGCACGTGCTCGAAGCCGCAGACCCGCGCGCGGGGGCAGCGTGAGCGCACCGTTGCGGCTGGGGATCATCGGCGGTGGGCAACTTGGGCGGATGCTAGCGCTCGCTGCTGCGCCGCTTGGGATCCGTACAACGGTACTGGAACCTGTCCGGAATTCACCCGCCGCTACCGTCGCGCGCCAGATCATCGGTAATTACGATGACCCCGCCGCGCTGGCAGAGCTCGCAGCGGCGAGCGATGTCGTGACGTATGAATTCGAAAATATCTCGGCGACGGCCGCGCAGACGCTGACCGCGCGGGTACCTGTCTTCCCGCCACCTGCTGCGCTGATCGTAACCCAGGATCGGGTCATCGAGAAGACCTTTTTTGGCACACACGGCATCCCCACCGCGCCGTGGGCAGCTGCCGACAGCTACGCCGCACTTCGCGATGCTGCGGCACAACTCGGGTATCCGTTGATCGCCAAGACCCGCACGCTGGGGTACGACGGGCGCGGCCAGCAGCACATCACTGCCGCCAGCGATCTCGAGATAGCGTGGCGAGCACTGGGTGGCGTACCATTGATTGTGGAGGCAGTCGTGCCATTTGTGCGCGAACTATCGATCATCGCCGCACGCGGACGCGACGGAACACTACTGCACTATCCGCTGATCGCGAACACCCATCGTGCAGGAATCTTGCGCCGTTCGGTGGTACCAGCACCAGACCCTGACCCGACAACACAGGCGACGGCCGAAGCGTATATTGCACGTCTGATGACGACGATCGGATACGTGGGCGTGTTCACAATCGAGTTGTTTGAGCTGGCGAGCGGCCAACTGCTCGCAAACGAAGCCGCGCCGCGCGTCCACAACTCGGGCCATTGGACGATCGAGGGGGCTGAGACCAGCCAGTTTGCCAATCACGTGCGTGCGGTGCTCGGTTTGCCACTCGGTGCGACAACGCTGCGGTACGGTGCGGCGGGGCTGATCAATCTGGTGGGTGCGGTGCCGGTACGGGAGGACGTACTACGGATCGCGGGGGCGGCGCTCCATCTGTACGATAAGACCGCGCGGCCAGGTCGGAAACTTGGCCATGTGACAGTAATCGCACGCGATCACGCGCAGCTGATGATGCGTATGGCGATGGTTGAACGATTAACAGGTACAGATTAGGGGGACCAGGCACCACACGGTAGGGGCACAGCGCATTGCGCCGCTACCGTGCGGCCTTGAGCACACCAAGCAACCGTGCGACCTCGGCCGCCTCGACCTGCTCGACGCCACACAGGCATGCGGTGGCATACTCCTCGGCGACGAGCATGTTCAGACTCGCGACGGCAGCCTTGATCGCTGCCAGCTGCGTAACGACTTCGCGACAATCGCGTTGCTCTTCGACCATGCGATGGACGCCACGCACCTGACCCTCGACGCGCCGCAGACGCCGCAAGACATCGGCGCGCGCAGGATCGCCAAGCGTGCGCGCGCCATTTGTCATTTCGTGCTCCACTTATGCGTGGCTGAGCGCGGCGTCGAAGGCTTCCTTGAGCATCCGCTTCGGGCCAGCACCCTGGATCTTGTGGATCATCTGACCATTCTTGAAAAACAGCATCGTTGGGATCGCCATAATGCCAAACTCGCCGGCATATTTGGCGTGATCATCGGTGTTGACCTTAGCCACCACCAGCCGACCTTCGTACTCGCTCGCCAGCTCCTCGAGGATCGGGGCAACTGCACGGCACGGGCCGCACCAGGGTGCCCAGAAATCGACGACGACCGGCAATTCAGACTTAAGTACCGACTGCTCGAAATCGGCATCGGTAACAGTAATAGGCTTGCTCATGTTATTTCTCCATTAGAGGATACCCCCACGGGGTATAGGGGTACCATACATCATTGCACGCGGCGTGTCAAGGTTTTCGCTGGAGCAATACCAGTTTACGGATAATCAGGGCGATACAAATCACGACCGCGAGTGACGGTGCGAAGAACATGAGGCTGAAGCGGGCAGGAGGAAATGCCAGACCCAGCAGACCGGCGAGCAAGATCAGCGCCCCCGCGACGATCAGCAATTGGCCACCGTAGCGATTTGCTGCATACCAGAGATCGGCGTCGCGCAGTGTCGCCGGTGTACGCACACCATACCAGCGGTTTGGCTTCACCTGACCGCGCGCCAGCGGAACGCTGATCACGATAAAGAGCAGCCCGACGAAGCAGAGTACTACGGCAACTGTTGTCATCCCAGACCCTCCTGTGAGTCCGTATCAGCAAACTGGCCAGCGTATTCACGCGGCGGGCGGGCACCGGCGCGGCCGACGACCCAGGCCGCCACGCGCACCGCGTGCTGCGCAGCCTTTTCGAGATCACCGCCGCGCAGGTAAGTGGCGAGAAACGCGCCGCAGAATGAATCACCCGCGCCGGTCGTATCAACAACTTTCGCAGGTGCGGCAGGAACAGCGATCTGCGCGCTACCACTACCGATCAGGCAACCCTGTGCATCGAGCTTGAGTACAATCAACGCACCTGGGAAACGCGCGCGTAGCGCGGCCACAATCGCCTGCGGCTCGGTTGCGCCGCTGAGGATCGCGCCCTCATCACGATTGGGAACCAGCAGATCGGGATGCAACTCGTCGAGCAGGTTGAGAAACCGCGCGGTGCCATAGTCTGCAATCATCTGATGCGACGCAGGATCGACCGACAGAGTTGCACCGGCGCCACGGGCACGGCGGGCAGCGGTCAGCGCGGCGGCGGCAGGTGGATCGGTGAAGAGTGACCAGGCAGTCAGATGCACATGGCGGGTGGCATCGATCACGGCAGGCAACTGTGTGGGTTCGAGCAAAAAATCGGCACCCTGGCTGGTGACAAAGCTGCGCTGCCCGTCTGGGTCAACCAGTGCCAGCAATACCGCAGTCGGGCGCGTGCTGAGGGATACCAGGTGTGCGGCTACACCCTCAGCGGCCAGATCATCGGCGAGTATGCGGCCAAGCAGATCGATACCGACGGCACCCACAAAGGCCGATGCCAGGCCGCAGCGCGCCGCCCAGACCGCGACATTGGCCGCCGAGCCGCCAGGATACAGCGCGATCGCGCCCGTCACATCGCCACCGGGCAACAGTACCGTATCGGTACGGACGACCATATCCCAGACCAGATCGCCGACGACGACAAGGGGAACATGGGTTGGTGACATAGAATATCCTCGGGTGATGGATTGCGGATTAGGACGTATTATAGCGAATATAGCGGTACCCGCAGCTGCAGCAAGCTGCGGCGCTACAGAAATAGCGGGGGTTTTGTGACGCGAATCTTCTTAATCATATGTGTGGCGTGTCTGGTCGGCTGCGCAGCTGCACCAGAAATCCCGGCATCGCTCGTGGATGCACCGCGATACGCGGTAGGTAGCGACGCGGCGACAGATGCGCTGGTCGATGGATTTGATATAATTGCGCGAGATTTGCTCAAGCGGCGCGGGCTGCGTTCAGCTGGTGCTCCGCAGATACTGGTGCCGCCTGCCGCGCCAGATTTGAAGCTGACACTCGATACCGAATTTGCGCGGCTCGGCTGGACACAGATTGCGGCGAGCGATGATCTGCAACTCCAGAGTCGGCTGCTGGCACAGGGAGAGACAGTATTAATTGTGGGCATTATGACACCAGATGGGCGTGGAAGCCCGATTGTCTATCTGGCACGCGGTCTGGTGAGCCGGTAGCCCCGGTTGACCAGCGTGATCGTTTACGGTACCATCCGTGATCACGGTGGCGCGCGTCACAACGTTGGTGAACAGGACTGGTGATGGACGGAATTGCGGTAGTGCTCAACCCGGCGGCGGGACGTGGGGCGGCCGGGCGACGGCGGGGCGAGATCGAGGCGGCGCTACGCGGCACGGGCGTACCGTTTACAATCCAGCAGACCCACGCGCGCGGCGGCGCAACCGAACTGGCGTGGCAGGCGATCGAAGGCGGCGCACATACGGTTGTAGCGGTGGGCGGCGATGGGACGATCAATGAAGTGGTTAACGGGATCAAGGGTGCCGAAACGACGACAAAGCGGCGCGCCAGGCTAGCGATTATCCCGCTCGGCACCGGCAGTGATTTTATCAAGGCGCTCGATGGGATGCTGGCAAACGATATCGCGGGTGGTGTGCAGCGGGCGACGGCGGGCAGAGTACGGCCGCTCGATCTGGGCCTGGTGCGGGTGAATGATGACGCGCCGCGCTATTTTATCAACGCGGTGGGTGCGGGTTTTGATGCGCAGGTAGCTGCCGAATCGATCAAAATTCACAATCTAACCGGCTTTGCCGTCTATCTGCTCTCGATCGCGCGTGCGCTACGCAGCTACCGGACAGACACCATGACGGTCGAATACGAGCAACAGCGAGTCTCGCGGCGGCTGATGTTTGCCAATGTAGGCAACGGGCGTTGCCAGGCGGCCGGGCTCTGGATGACACCCGACGCATTGCTTGATGACGGACTGCTTGATCTGTGCCTGGTAGACAACCTGCGGCTCGATCAAATTGTACGCTACTTGCCGCTGCTCATGCGTGGTAAACATACGATGCTGCCAGTGGTGACGATGGGCCGTACCGCAAAGCTGACGATCACACCGCGCACGCCGGTGCCGGTGCAGGCCGATGGTGAAGTAATCTCTGAACACGCGCGCCACGTTGTGATTGAAAATGTGCCGCGCGCGATCGATCTCCTGATCGCCTGAGCAGCAAATACGAACCCTCCTCGTAGACCGATTTGTTACGATCTCGTATCGATCTGGCAACGAATGCCGTTGAGAAAAGTAACGATTCGCATTGAGGAGACCCTGGATGCCACAAGTACTCTGCCTGACCGAGAGTACAACGCTTGCTGCGATCGTGCGGCGAGCTGCTGGATCACGCGGTGACACGGTTGCGATGCTCTCAAACCGGCATCTGACCGATGCGACGCGTCAGACGATACGTCAAATCGCGCCCGATATTATTGTTATCGAACTCAACACGGGCCTTGACAATTTACCGCTGTATCTGTTTCTCCGCAGCGACGACGCGCTGGCCAATGCGCGGATAGTCGTACTCTGGCCGCAGATCGAACTCGACCCGCAGGTCTATATGCTCGAAGCTGATGGATATCTCTGCCACCCGTTGACAGCCGACCGCGTGCGTGGCCTACTGGATACAGTGCGGCTACCCGAGCGACAGCTGCGTTTCCAACGCGCCTCATAACGATTCGACGCCAAGTACAATCATGAGTATCATGGCGGTAGAACAGACCGACTAGCGGAGTCCGCCGTGACTACTCGCCCGGATATTGTGTTGCTGGTGCTCGACACACAGCGCGCCGATCGACTCGGCGCGTACGGCTATGCGCGTGATACTTCACCACAGTTTGATGCACTCGCCGCAGATGCGACGCGCTTCACCCGCGCGTATGCTGCTGCGCAATGGACTATTCCCTCGCACGCATCGATGTTTACCGGCGTCTACCCATCCGTCCATAATACTGTCCAATCGTCGGCTGCGCTACCAGCCGAGCTGCCGACGCTGGCCGAGCGGCTGAGCGATGCCGGGTACGCGACCGCAGCGTTTTGCAATAATCCGCTGGTGGGGGTGGTCAACAACGGCCTGCGACGTGGCTTCCAGAGCTTCCTCAATTACAGCGGGCTCCTTACATCGCACCCCAATCAGGCCGGGCGGCGGCGCGGCGCAGTCGGGATCTACCGGCAATGGTTTAAGCGGCGGCTGGCCGGGATCATGCAGCGGGCGCAGGATTCGTTTGCGCGTTCGGAGGCGCTACTGGCGTTCGCCTTCACGCCATTTATGGTGCCGATCTGGCAGACCGCGCTGAGCTTCAAAGGCAACAGCGCGCGTTCGCTTGGCGATACGGCGAAGCTGCTGATCGACCGCCGCGGCATCGATGCTGACCAGCCGGTGTTTGCCTTTATCAATCTGATGGGCGTACATACTCCGTACCACCCCACACGTACAGCGGCGGAGCAATTCGCACCACAACTGCTACGCGACCGCGAGGCGCAGCGGTATCTGCAGCGCTTCAACGGCGATATTTTTGGCTGGCTCGCGCCATTTACTGATATGGACGCCGCCCATCAGCAAACGCTGAGCGATGTGTACGATGCCGAAGTGGCGGGCCAGGACGCGCTGGTAGGTGCATTCATCGAACAGTTGCGTAGCGCAGGGCGGCTGGATAACACGCTGCTGGTGGTCTGCGCCGATCACGGCGAGCATCTGGGCGAGAAGGGCATGGTCGGCCATACGATCTCGGCGTACAACCAGCTGGTGCAGGTACCAATGCTGGTGCGCGACCCGACGGGCGATTTTGTGCGTGGCACCACGCGCGATGATGTCATCTCGACACGGCGCATGTTTCATACGCTGCTCAGCATCGCCGGTGCGGCGGAAGCGCGCGAGGAGCAACTCTCGCTCGCTCGCGACCCGCAGGCTGATCCCGAGCATGGCGTGGCGATCAGCGAGGCCATCCCACTTGAAAATGTCGTCGGCCTGATGCTGCGCCGCCAGCCTGAGGTGACGCGCGCACGGCGCTACGACCAGGTACGACGCGCGGTCGTCGATGCGCGGCACAAGCTCATCCGTACGGGCGAAGACGGGATCGAGCTCTATGATGCGCTGGCCGATCCGGGCGAGGAGCAGAATCTGAGTGAGATCCTACCCGAGCGCGTTGAGGTGCTCCAGGAGCATCTCGATACGATCCTGCGGCGGTCATCGGGTGATGCGGCGCGCGCGGGGCGGGCGGAGGGCGGTGACGACCCGCTGGTGCAGCGGCGGCTCAAAGACCTGGGGTATCTGGAGTAACGATGTACCCACCGATTGGGCCGATCATCTTTCAGCTTGGCCCGCTGACATTGCGCTGGTATGGTGTCTTGATCATGACCGGCGCGTTTCTGGCCACCTGGACGGCAGCACGGTATGTCCAACGCAAAGAGTTTGACCCGGAGACGGTCTGGAACATGCTGCTGTGGGTACTGTTCCCCGGGTTGCTCGGCGCACGGTTATACTATGTGTTTGTGCAATCACCGCGCACGCAAGAGGGATTTGGGCGATTTGTCGAGAATCCAGCGGCGATCTTTGCCGTCTGGGAGGGTGGGCTACATATCTACGGCGGATTTGTGTTTGGCGCGCTGGGCTTGTGGTATTACACACGCCGCAACAAACTGCCGACGCTGGTGTACTTTGATGCGTTGGCGCTCGGGTTGCCGCTCGCACAGGCGGTGGCGCGCTGGGCAAATTTTATCAATCAGGAGTTGTACGGCCCGCCGACGACGCTACCCTGGGGGTTGCGGATCGACGCCGATCATCGGATCGCGCCGTACAATGACCCGGTGCAGTACCCCGAGAGCACGCGCTTTCACCCACTGTTTTTGTACGAGTCGCTCTGGAACTTTCTTGGTTTTGGCATCATCTTCGCGATTGTGCGGCGCTACGGCGAGCGGTTGCGGCCGGGCGATGTGCTGCTCATGTACTTGTTCTGGTATCCGCTCGGGCGCTTCTTTATCGAGTTTTTGCGCACCGATTCGTGGTTCTTTGGTGGCGGCTTCAACGCCGTCCATCTGCTCTCGGCAGTCTCGGTGATCGCCGCTGCTACGTTGCTGTTCCTGCGCCACCGCAACAGCCCAAGCACCCAGCCCGGCACGGCATCGTGAGCGCGCCGCAGCTGGTGATCATCGGTCTCGATTGTGCCGAGCCGACGCTGATCGCGCGCTGGCGCGCCGATTTGCCGACGCTCGACCGACTGATGCGCCAGGGGAGCAGCGGCCGCATGGAGAGTTGTATTCCGGCGATCACGGTACCGGCCTGGAGCTGTATGCTCAGCGGGCGCGACCCGGGCGAGCTTGGGATCTACGGCTTTCGCAACCGCGCCGACCGCAGCTATGGCAAGATGACGACCGCCGACGGGCGCGCGGTGCGGCTGCCACGGCTGTGGGATCTGCTCGGCGATGCGGGCTGGCGCTGCGCGGTGGTGGGCGTGCCTGGCACCTGGCCGCCGCCGCCGATCAACGGTTCGCTGGTCAGCTGCTTTCTGGCTCCCAGCACAGATGTACCCTACACGCATCCAGCCGAACTCGCCAGCAGCATCGAAAGCTTGCTCGGCAGCGAACCATATCTGCTCGACATCCCGGATTTTCGATCGACCGACCGCGACCGAATTTTGCGCGACATTATCACGCTCTGCGAGCAGCGCTTTGCGGTGGCCGAACTGCTGCTGGAGCGCGATGCACCCGATCTGCTGCTGCTGGTGGATATGGGAACCGACCGGATACACCACGCGTTCTGGAAGTTTATCGATCCCACCCACCCACTGCACGAACCCGATTCGCCGTATGCCAACGTCATCCACGATTATTATGTGCGGCTCGACGGGCTGATCGCGCGTTTGCTGGCAAAGGTGGGCGACGCGACACCGCTGCTGGTGGTCTCGGATCACGGCGCGCGGCCGCTTATGGGCGGTGTGTGTGTGAACGAATGGCTGCGCCAGCACGGCTGGCTCACGCTCGCCAGCGAGCCAGCGGGCCCGATCGCGATCGACGCTGCCGCAGTAAACTGGGGCGCGACAAAGGCCTGGGGCGCGGGCGGCTATTACGGCCGGATCTTCATGAACGTACGCGGCCGCGAAGCCGAAGGTGTGATCGCAGCCGCTGATTATGCGCGCGAACGCGCCGCGCTGGCAGACGCCCTGCGCGCGATGCCTGGCCCAGACGGGCAACTGCTGGGCAACCGGGTGTTTGTGCCGCAGGAGATCTACCGCAGTGTGCGCGGTGTTGCGCCCGACCTGATCGTCTATTTTGGCGATCTGGCCTGGCGCGCGGTCGGGCTGGTGGGCGGCACGCTCTTTACCATCGAGAACGACACCGGCCCGGACGATGCAAATCACGCACAATTTGGCACATTGATCTGGCACGACCCGGCGCAGCCCGGCGGCGGACGCGACCTGGGCGATGTGTCGATCTACGCTATTTTGCCAACGCTACTCGATCGCTTTGGCGTGCCAGCACCGACCGGGTTGCGTGGCGTGGCACAGCGGTGGTAGTTTGCCCCCCCCCCAAAACCCAACAACGGGTTTGAAA
>JAYUYF010000172.1:0-1927 GCA_043752605.1 Roseiflexaceae bacterium | reverse complement strand
CCGCGATCAGCGCTGATGCGCGGATGACCGCGACACCGTCGCGCTCCTCCTGCCAGCTGTGCTGCTGCCCACGCAACTGTGCACGCCAGCCGTGGCCGCCGGGAGCGAGCACGCGCACGCGGTGGCGCGTCGCAAGCGCCTGTGCCTGCTCATACACAAAAATGCCACGCACGGTTGATCGTGTACGAGCATACCACGATGATACGACGAGGATTGAGGCCATCACGTGTTTGTCCTTTGGCGGCGCAACCGTTGCCTGAAGCTGACCAGAAGCCGACGCACCAACACCAAATCCTCGTGTTGTGGTACGAGCAAGTGACTGACACGTTCACCGGTCTGCTGCACGTATGTCCAAACAATGATACAAAACGTGACAACATACGAACAGGTACTTGCAATCGCAGCACCATCGATACCAAAACGCGGTATAAGAAGAAGATCGAGGAAAATCGTCACAACCAGCCCTGCCAGCGATGCGCGCAGGTTGAGGTGTGGCTTGCCGATTCCGCTAAGATAGGCGGCAAGCACGGTCACGACAGCAAACAGTGTGACACCCGGCAAAAGTATTAACAGTGGGCGCACCGCAGCGGCGAAGGTTTGTCCGTAGATTAATGGTACCAGCCATCCGCCACACAAGGCCAGCATTAGTGCCGTGACCACACTTGCCATACAGGCAATGCGTGACGCAGCTGCGGTATCACGAATTATACCCTCACCACTGGCCGCAACGTGTGGCAAAAGCACCTGCGCAATGGCGTTTGCAAGTAGCCAGAGCATCTGTGCCAGACCGACCGCCAGCGTGTAAATACCGAGTTGTGTAACACCTGCAAAATGTGCGACAAAAAACACATCGAGCCGGTAACTCAAAAACTGCGCCAGATTTGCGACAAACGAGGTCATCGCATAGGTCATGGTGAGTGGTAGCGCCGCAGCACCAGTATGCGTCGCGAGCAAGATGTGTCGCACGCTTGAATACGATACTATGAGAGCAATACCCAGAGCCAGCAGATGTGTACCGATCAGATACATCACCGCAGCTTCGCCCGTGAGGGGGAGTACAGCAATCCAACAGACCAACATTGCGCCCAGAAGCGTCGATCGAATCGCAAGATCGATCAGATTTGAACGAGGTATTTGACCGATTGCGGTAAGAATTATGCGACCATACCCTTGAAACAGACTGATGGTAAACATTGCGACGACAACGATGATACTTGCATCGAATTCGGCTGGCAAGAGCGCACTACGTAATGGTGTCAGACTAATCATGCTAAGAAAACCAGCGACAAGCAGTACCTGCGGTACCGCAATCACCATTAGCCGACTCAACAGCGCACCAGCTGCTGCACGACCACTTGCAATTGTATAGAGCACACCTGAATTGAGTGAAAGGCCAAACACCATGATCATTAGTTCGGTCGTCGCCAGAAGCAGATTGTACGCGCCCTTTTCGCCTGGGGCAAAAAGGCGTGTCACAAAGACCCCAGTCACGAACGCGATTACAATACCGACGATATTGCTCGAGAGCGTATGCGCGCCGACAAACAGCAGCGAACGCGGCGGACGACCGGCGGGCGCGGCGCTCACCGGGCGCGTGTACTGGCGGTGGCCACCAGATTATAGCCAAACAGGTTGCGGTACAGTGGTGTGTTCTTGAGCAGTGCCAGCCCACCCGCTTCGCGCGGCGTATCGAGCCAGACGCGCACACCCACAAACCCGGCGCGCTGTAGCGCACGGGCCAGTGAACGCGGGCTCTGCTCGTTGAGATGCAGCCGCTGGTAATCGGGGTGCGTCGTATCTTCGGGCCGATCCGGCAGCTGCATGCCGCGCACGCGGTTGGCCCAGCTGCGCATGAGCGGGTAGCTGCGCCGCGCCCAGACGTTGGGGTAGGTGTAGACCAGCACGCGGCCACCCGGCCGCAGCCAGC
>JAYUYF010000171.1:0-1929 GCA_043752605.1 Roseiflexaceae bacterium | reverse complement strand
GGGATGCGGCATATCATCGGCGTTGATCTGGGCGGCACAAATCTGCGCGCGGCGATGGTGCGCGCCGAAGACGGCGTGATTCTGGCTGAGCATCGGGTTCGTACCGAGGCCGAAGCCGGCCCGGATGTCGTGATCGGGCAAATCCTCGCAGTGATTGGTCTGGCACGCGCCGCGCTCCCGGCCAATGGTGAGCTTGTCGGTATTGGTATCGGTTCGCCCGGCCCGCTCGATCCGTTCGCCGGTGTCGTGATCTATATGCCAAATCTGGTCGGCTGGACGAATATCCCGCTGCGCCAGATCCTCGAATCGCAGACCGGGCTGCCCGTCGAACTCGGTAACGATGCAAACGCCGCCGCCGTGGGTGAGTGGATCTACGGCGCGGGCCGCGGGCTGCACAATCTGGTGTATGTCACGGTCAGCACCGGTATCGGTGGCGGCGTGATCGCGGATGGCAAGCTGGTGCTGGGCCGCAAAGGGAGCGCCACCGAGGTTGGCCACCATATCATGGATTGGGCGACGCGCGAATCGTGGGAGGATCTGGCCGCCGGTCCCGGCCTCGCCCGCGCTGCAGCACGCGCTATGGCCGCCGATGCCGGGACGCTGCTCCATACGATGACGACCGTGGATCATGTGTCGAGCACGCACGTGGCGCTGGCCGCCGCACAGGGCGATACCGTGGCACAACACTTGATGCAACGCGAGGGTGAGCTGATCGGCGTCGGTCTGGTCAACATGCTGTTTCTCTACAGCCCGGATCTGATCGTGGTGGGTGGCGGCGTGGCGATGAACAATCCCACGCTGCTCGATACCGCGCGTACGGTGATCCAGCGTGATGCGTTCGAGGTGTACCGTGCTGTGCCGGTGCAGCTCGCCTCGCTTGGTGATCAGGTCGGCATTCTGGGCGCGGTGGCGCTCTACCAGCACATGCGCGAGGGGCGCCGCGCGTAGGCGCCGCGCATACAAGGAGCAATAATGAACTGGTCGTTTCCGCTGCTGCGGGTCTCGGGTATTCAAATCAAAGTACACATCACCTTCCTGTTAATCCTCGCGCTGGGTGCATTCTGGGGCGCGCCCTACGGCCCGGTTGCCATGGGATTTGGTGTGCTGTTGATGCTATTGCTGTTTCTGTGCGTCACGCTGCACGAGCTTGGCCATAGCGTCGCAGCGCAGCGCTTTGGGATCGAAGTCAAAGAGATTTTGCTGCTGCCGGTCGGTGGGCTGGCTGTACTCTCGCGCAACCCGACGCGCCCGTTGCACGAGTTGATCATCGCCCTCGCCGGCCCGCTCGTCAACGTCGTGATCGCGCTGGTATTGCTGGCAGTTGCCGGGCTGGGTGCGGCGTTTGATCTCTTTCGTGTGACCGATCTGCGCCCGAGCGAGAGCATCTTCGCCACGCCTTCGGTCAGCAGCGCGATTCTGTGGCTCATCCAGTCAAACATTCTGCTGGTGGTGTTCAACATGATCCCGGCCTTCCCGCTCGATGGTGGACGTGTGCTGCGTGCGGTGCTTGCGATGGCGGTTGGCATGCCCAAGGCCACGCGCATCGCCACGACGGTCGGCAAGGTCATCGCGGTGCTGCTCGGCGTCTACGGCGTTATGAGCGGCAACTTTAGTCTGGCGCTGATCGCGGTCTTTATTTTCCTTGGCGCAGGTCAAGAGAACGCCGGAACGCAGGCGCAGACGATGCTTACCACACTGCGCGTGGGTGATGCCTACAATCGCCACGCGATTACGCTCGATATCGGTGACCGGGTGAGCAAGGTAGTCGATTATATTCTCACCAGCTACCAGCCCGATTTTGCGGTGCTGCAAAATGGCAAGCCGCTGGGGATCGTGACGCGCGATGATGTCTTGCGCGCACTCGGCACCGACGCGCGCGATCTGTTTGTGACTGGCATCATGAACCGTGATGTCGTGCGCGTCGAAGCC
>JAYUYF010000170.1:0-1931 GCA_043752605.1 Roseiflexaceae bacterium | reverse complement strand
GCCGCAGAGAATGCTTCGGCCTTACACGCCGTCGCCGCCGGTCACCACCCGTCCCACCCCGCCCGCATGGATCAGCGCCGCCGCTGGTCCTGCCTATTTGCACCGCTGCCCGAGCAGCAGCCCGGCGAGGAAGCCACCGAGCGCGCCCGAAGCCGGAACATCGGCGGGAGCAGTATCCCGTGTATCCTGCGGCGCGGCAGACGCCTGGGTGTTAGCTTTGTCGATCAGTATCGCATCTTTTGTTGGTTCGAGGTCGGTGTCAAAGCTGTTGGCGTACACCTGGGTGAATTCGGCACCAAGGAACAGGATTTGCGACGAATAGTAGGCCCAGAGCAAGATGACTACCAGTGAGCCAGCCGCACCATAGACCGATGTTACGCTGCCACTACCAAGGTAGTAGCCGATAAGGAAACGACCCAGTCCAAAGAGCAACGCGGTGATACATGCACCAATCCAGACATCGTGCCACGAAATCCTGACGTCAGGGATGAACTTGTAAATCATCGCAAACAGCAGCGTGGTGACCGCGAGCGACGCCACGAAATTGACGACCTGCCAGAGCGTCTCGGAGCCGGGTACAGCATTCTGGAAATAAGTGCCAATCGCCGCCAGCGCTGAGCTTAAGACAAGCGATACGAGGAGCAAAAATCCGGTGCCCAGTACGAGACCAAAGGAAAAGAACCGCTCGCGGATCGTGCGCCAGAAGCCCAGATCGGGCTTCTCTTTGACACCCCAGATGATATTCATTGAGGCTTGCAGCTCCCCAAAGACACCCGAAGCACCAAAGATAAGGAGTACAATACCAGTGATGGTTGCGAGTATGCCGCCGCTTTCTGGCTGATTTGCATTGGTGATCATCGCCTGGATGGCCTCAGCACCCTGTGTGCCAATCAGCCCGCCAACCTGCCCGACGATCTGATTGCGTGCAGCTTCTTCGCCAAACACAAGTCCAGCGATTGCGATGGCAATCAGGAGCATGGGTGCGAGCGAGAATATCGTGTAGTACGCCAGCGCGGCACCCAGGCGTGGGGCGTTATCGGCGTTGTACTCCTGCCAGGTTTGTTTGAGCAGTTTGACAATCTCGCCCGGACTCAGGGCCGGGCGTGCGCTTGCACCGTCGTTGGTCTGGGGTGTAGTGCTCGCCATGATCATCCTCCGGGGCAGCTGATGTTTGATCCACACAACTACAATGGCAATTGCTGTGCCACAGTGAGAATCACGGGCGCGATCTGTTTGTGCGAATCGTGCGCCACACGCTATACTATCATGGACATTGTACCGTTTGAAGGATTGAGAGCGATGCAAAACCAACCAGTGCGACGGATACGTTTCATGATTGCTGCCGCGGTACTGGTGGGCATTGTACTGGCTGTGCCGCGTCCGTCAGTTGCACGTGCGCAGGTGGTGCTGCCGAGCGCGCCGATCGTGTATATCGCGCAAACCGGTTTTCACCTGAGCGACCGCGCCGGTTTTCTGAGCTTCTGGCGTGCCAACGGCGGCGTGATGGTCTTTGGTTACCCGATCAGCGGTGAGCTAGTTGAGAATGCGCGTGTCGTGCAATATTTTGAGCGTGCACGTTTTGAATATGCGCCTGAGCACGTCGGTACACCCGAGCAGGTACAACTTGCGCTGGTCGGCAGCGAGGTGACGGGCTATAACGATTTTCCGGATGGTACACCACAGGATGACCGTATTTATTTTAATGAAACGCGTCAGACGCTCGGCGGCCGCTTTCTCAAATTCTGGGAGAAGCGTGGCGGGTTGCGCGTGTTTGGCTACCCGATCAGCGAGCCGATCGAGGAAATCAGCCCGACCGATGGTCAATTGCGGGTGGCGCAATATTTTGAACGCGCGCGCTTCGAATGGGTGGCCGAGGATATGGCTGGCTTTTACCGCTCGATGGAGAGCGCCAATGGTGTGATGCTGGCGAC
>JAYUYF010000169.1:0-1933 GCA_043752605.1 Roseiflexaceae bacterium | reverse complement strand
TCACAGATACGGTCGCTCCGGCGAAGATCAGGTATAATGACGCTTCATCATACATGCACCACAACAGAAGCACACCTGCATTGGAAGGAGTCAGGCGTGTCGCTGACCCACTCCCATCCGTTCTGGATACCCCACACATTGACCGAACCCGAAGCATTGCACCGCGATGCAGCGTCGTGGTTGGCGGATATTCACCGGCTCGCGGGCGAGACGAGTCCGCCGCGTCCGGTTGCGGATGGTACCCGGCTCTCACTCGATGAGTCGTACCGTCACTGCGTCGAGATGATTCGCACCAATTCGAAGAGCTTTTTCTTTAGCTCGCAGCTGCTCCCGCCCGAGAAGCGGCTGGCGGTGCGGGCATTCTATGCGTTCTGCCGTACCAGCGATGATACTGTCGATAATGCGATCAGCCACCCGGCGCAGGCGCTCTCGCACTGGGTTGGCAAGGTCTATGCGCCGCACGCCCCGGCAGATGATGCCGTGCTGCTGGCCTGGAAGGACACCGCGGCGCGTTTCAATGTGCCGCAAATGCTGGTCGATGAGCTGCTGGCTGGTATCGCGATGGATCTGACGGTCAATCGCTACGCGACGTTTGGCGATCTGTGGCTCTACTGCTACCGGGTAGCCTCGGTCGTCGGGTTGATCTCGATGGAGATCATTGGCTACCGTGAGGGTGCATCGGCGTATGCGGTCAAGCTTGGTGTGGCGCTGCAATTGACGAATATTTTGCGCGATGTCGGCGAGGATGCGGCGCGTGGCCGGGTGTACCTGCCGCTCGAAGATCTCGAACGCTTTGGTCTGACGGACGACGACATCATCAATGGTCAGCGCGACGAGCGCTTCCGTGCGCTGATGCGCTTCGAGATCAAACGGGCACACGCGCTCTACGATGCGTCGTGGCCGGGTATCACGATGCTGCACCCCGATGGTCAGCTGTCGATCGCGGCGGCGGGCAATATCTATCGTGGTATTCTGGGCAAGATCGTCGCCAATGATTATGATGTCTACAATCGCCGCGCGCACGTACCGCTCCCCGAGAAACTGACAATCTTGAGCACCGTTTGGCGGCGGCTGCGCCGTGAGCAGGGCCGGACGTGATCGCCGCCCGTTCGCCAGCCACGCTCACGCGCGCCGTCGCCCCGGCAACGCTGTTGCTGGTCTCGCTGTGCGTGCTTTTCTTTGGGCCACTGGTGGTGCCGCTGTTTCGTGCGACGGGCGTCTGGCCGCTGGCCGAGACCGGCGCGTTTGCGCGCGATCTGCTCGCCACGTATGTCTGCCCGACGCCGGCAAAATCGTACTGGCTGGTGGGCTACGAGATGGGGGTCTGTGCGCGCTGCTGGGGTGGCACGATCGGGCTCTGGCTGGCGTTCTTTGCGTTGCGCCCACTGCGTTTTGCAGCCGCGCCGCCCGCCTGGCTGGTGCGCTACCGGGCGCTGCCGTGGCCCGCACGGCTGGGGCTGAGCGCGCTGCCGTTCTGGTTGTGGATCGCCGAGATTGTGCGCTGGCCGGGCGCGCCGCTGCCGGTATTGCTGGTCAACGGTAGTATCGCCGGTGCCGCCGCCGGTCTCTTTTTCTGTAGTATCTGGCCGGGATTACTGCCGCGCACAGGCAACCGGTCGTGAGCCACGTTGCTGTCACGGGGGCCACCGGGCTGATCGGTCGGGCGCTCTGTACACGGTTGCTGGCGCGCGGCGATACACTCACCGTGCTCTCGCGTGATGCCGCTACGGCGCGCAAACGGCTGCCGGGAGCGCAACACTACCGCGCCTGGCAGCCGGGTAGCCTGACCGCACTCGATGGTATCGATGCGGTGGTGCATCTGGCGGGCGCATCGATCGCCGGGCAACGCTGGACTGCAGACTACAAGCGTGAGATCACCGAGAGTCGCACACGCGGTACACGTGCGATCGTCGATTCGATCGCGCGCGCCACG
>JAYUYF010000168.1:0-1933 GCA_043752605.1 Roseiflexaceae bacterium | reverse complement strand
TCGGTGGCGTGTACGCCGCCGTGGTCGCGATCGCTTCGAGCGTCGGATTGGGCGCGGTGGTGGTATACCGCACGGTACCGACGATGCGTGCCGTGTTCGCCACGACGATCGTCTCGCTCGCGATCTGGGCATCGCCGGCCACCTGTGCCGCCAGCGTCGTTGTGCCCATCGCCAGCCACAGATCGCCGGCGATCGTGCCCGCGACACTGCCGCCACCGCCGCCAAGCACGGCGTCGCCGCCCACCTGCGCACGATCAGTCAGACGCACGCCGGGCGCAAGGGTCTGATTGACGGCAAACCCCGGGAACATGGGGCCGCCCCCCCCCGGCGGCAAGCAGATCTTCGCCGATTGTGCCGCCAACCTCGATCGCGGCACCCGCCGCACGCACGTCGCCCGCGACCTGCCCGTTGATCTGGCTGCTCGCTGCGGCGAGCAGCGCATCGCCGGTGACGCTGCCATTGATCACAATCGTATTGGCACCGGCGATCAGATCGCCCTCGACCGTGCCGTCAATGTAGACCGCCGATGCCGCCACGTAGAGATCATCGGCGATCACCTCGCCCGCCGCGAGCCGGTAGACGTCTCCACTTGCGAACGTGGTCGCCTGGACGGTCTGGGTCACCGTCACGCTCAGCGCCACGCCAAGCGCTGCGGTCAGCCAAAAGCGTGCCTGTGTGAATCGATTATGCGCTCTCCCACTTTACTCGATGCGTATCACGCGTTCTGGAAAGCTCGTACCTGCGGTCATCCGCAGGGGCGGCTCCCCGATCCTGCCGAACGCTTCCGGCGCCACCGCACCGCGACCGCGTTCCTGTCCACATTACTGCTATCCCGTTGTCTGGTGTCTACGAGTTTTCGCTATCAGGCGGCAGCTGTGGACGTATGAGCAATATCGGCACGGTTGTATGCTGCAGCACGTCAGTCGCCACGCTCCCCAACAACACACGTCCCAGACCGCCTCGTCCGTGAGTTGCCATCACCAACAGATCCGCATGCTCCTCGGCACATGCGTTGAGGATGGCCTGCGCGGGTGTATCGGCGACCACTTTTACCCGAACTGTCACACCCTCGGCGTGCAACTGGTCTGCGACTCGCTGGAGCGATTGCGTCACACCTTGCACTTCCGCCTGGGCCTCGGCCAGCGTCCAGTATGGCTCCAGCCTGGCTTCGTCCAGTCCGGTATCATCGACAGGTGGCACCGCCGCGACAAGCACCACCGCGGCTCCCAGTGTGGTAGCAAGCGCCTGCGCATGGGGCAGGGCCTGTGCTGCAAACGCAGAGCTGTCCAGTGGCACGGCAATCGTGCGATAGGTGATCTGGTCGAGTCCTGGCGCGCACGCATCAACCGTTCGTACCAGGAACAGCGGTGCTGTCGCTGTTCCGAGCACGGCGTGGGCAACGCTGCCCAGAAAAAACTGTTCCACCCCGCTACGCGCATGGGTTGCCATTGCGATACACGTGAGCGCGGATTGTTCGTGTGCATAGCGCACGATTGCTGCGGCCACATCGTCTGACCGCAGAATCCTGGTATGCAGCGGCACATCATCCGCCCGGAGGCGTTCAGCAACCGCCGCTAAATACGTCTTGATTCGCAGCAGCGTGTTCGCCTCCCACTGATCGCGGAGTGCCGCTGGCGCGGTGGTGAGCCACAGCATATTCTGGCTGGCTTCAACCGGTGTAATCACCCGTAACAGCGTGATGGTGCTGCCAGTGGCGCGGGCCAGTGCACACGCATGCGGTAATATCGCTTCGGCACGTGTGGAACTGTCGAGTGGGACGATGATCTGTGATACCATAACAACCTCCTACGTAGAGTCATACGGCTGCCCACGTGTGAAGTATGACCGACCGCAGGCAGTTTGTGATGAAGTATCCTCATACCCACCGCATAACCGCGAACCAGCAGACCGACCTGCGTGATGCCGTTCCGTA
>JAYUYF010000167.1:0-1933 GCA_043752605.1 Roseiflexaceae bacterium | reverse complement strand
TCGTCGAAGAGGCCGACCGGCTGGCGCAGCAGATCGCCGGGCTGCTCGATATTTCGCGTTACCAGGCGGGTGGGATGCGAATCGAAATCGGCGAGTGGTCGCTGGCACAACTTGCGGCGCGGGTCGTCGAGCGCTTCGCAGCGCAGGCGGGCACGCGCTTTGGCTTTGAGCTGCGGTTTGCGGATGATTTTCCGCTAGTGCTCGGCGATTATGAACGGACGCGCACGGTGATCGAAAATCTGGTCTCGAACGCGATCAAATATAGCCCTGAGGGCGGCACGATCAAGATTGTGGGCCACACGACCAAAGACGAAGCGGTCGTCGCGGTGAATGACCAAGGTGTGGGTATCGCACCTGAGGATCACGAGCGGATCTTCGCGCGATTTTACCGGGTCGACAATCGGTTGCGGCGCGAGACGCAGGGTGCGGGGCTGGGGCTGTTTCTGGCGCGCGCGATTGTCGAGGCGCAAGGCGGCCGGATCTGGGTCGAGAGCCAGCCGGGCCGTGGCGCACGCTTCAGCTTCACCATCCCGCTGGCGGCGCGGCGGCTCGCGGGCGACGGCGCAGCCGTGCAACCGAATCCGCCCGCCGCGCCCGCGCTCTTTCTTGAAGATCAGCGACAGGAACAACAATGACCGAATTAAAAGATAAACTGGTGCTCGTCGTCGATGATGAGGCGCGCATGGTCAATTTAATGCGCATGAATCTGGAACTCGAAGGTGCGCGCGTGATCACGGCGGTCAACGGACGCGAGGCGATCGAGCGCGTACGCGATGATATGCCGGATATTGTCTTACTCGATGTGATGATGCCATCGATGGACGGTTTCGAGGCACTCAAGCGGCTGCGCCAATTTTCGCAGGTGCCGGTGGTGATGTTAACGGCCAAAGACAGCGAGGAGGACCGCGTCACCGGGCTCGAGCTGGGCGCGGATGATTATGTCGGCAAGCCATTTAGCCATCGCGAGCTCGCGAGCCGCATCCGCGCGGTGTTGCGGCGGCACTACATCGCGCCGCCCGAGCCGCAGACACAGGTGCGCATCGACGAGCGGCTGACGGTCGATTTTGCCCGGCGCGAGGTACAGGTCAATAGCGAGCGTGTCAACCTGCGGCCGACGGAATACCGGCTTCTGTACCATCTGGTGCAAAATGCAGGCTACGTGATGACGCACGAGCAGCTTTTGACGCGGGTGTGGGGACCTGAGTACCGCGACGAAAGCCACTATTTGCGACTATATGCCACCTACCTGCGACAGAAGATCGAAGCCGACCCTTCGCATCCAAAATATATTCTGACCGAACGCGGCGTTGGCTACCGGTTTGTCGATTTTAAGCAGCAGGCAGAACAGGAGCAGCGCAATGATCAGTCCTAATCTCCCGCAGACGGTTGCGAAGCCAAACGATATGGTCTTTGATACGGACGAAGCATCGTTCAAAACGCGCGTGCTGGAGCGCTCACACACCACGACGGTCGTTGTCGATTTCTGGGCACCGTGGTGCGGGCCGTGCCGCACGCTGGGCCCGATGCTCGAGCGGCTGGCGGCGGCGGCAGACGGCGCGTGGGTGCTGGCGAAGGTTAACGTCGATAACAACCAGCGGCTGGCACAGATGTTTGGCGTCCAGGGCATCCCGGCGGTCAAGGCGCTGCGCGACGGCAAGTTGATCGACGAGTTTACCGGTGCGCTGCCCGAGAGCCAGGTACGCGCGTGGCTGGCAAAGCTGCCAAAGCCAGCTGCAGCACCGGTGCTCCCGGCAGATGCGCTTGCAAACGAGGCGGCGGCACGCGCGGCGAGCGACCCACACGGTGCAGCGGCGCGCTACCGCGAGGCGCTGGCGATCGACGCGACTCACGCCGCGAGCCAGCTTGGGCTCGGTGGGGTGCTGGCGCGCACCGGGGATGCGGCAGCCGTCGCGATGCTTAACCAATTGGCACC
>JAYUYF010000166.1:0-1934 GCA_043752605.1 Roseiflexaceae bacterium | reverse complement strand
TCGGGATCTGGCGCGGTGGCAGCGGGTTGATCCCGGCGTTCTGCACCGCGTGCCAGCGCCCGGCGAAGTCGATCGTCGGTTGTTGCCACAGCGCGCGCAACAGCGCGATCTGCTCCTCGCTGCGCACACCGCGGTCGTGGAAATGCTCGCCCAGCACCTCGTACTCGACCGCATTCCAGCCCACACCAATCCCCAGGCGCAGCCGCCCACCGCTCAGCAGGTCGATCTCGGCGGCCTGTTTCGCCACCAGCGCGGTCTGGCGCTGCGGCAGGATCAGTACACCCGTCACCAGTTCGACGCGCGTGGTCACCGCTGCCAGGTAGCCAAACAGTACAAACACCTCGTGGAACAGCGAATCGCTGGTGTACGGGCCGCTCCAGTCTGGCCGGGTGCTGGTACCCGCGCCGAGCACGTGGTCGTACGCAAGAATATGGTCGAAGCCCAGCGCCTCGACCGCCTGCGCATACTCGCGGATCGCGGCCGGGTCACTGCCGCTTTCGAGCTGTGGAAAGACTGCGCCAAATTTCATAGCAAATCCTTTTCACACGGTGCACTGTGTCAAAAACTGATGCGGCGTGTCAGTCGCTGATACCAAGCGAACCAAGCCAGACGCCGACCGCAAATACCACGCCGCCACCGACGATCACTTGCAGGATCGTGCTCAGCAGCGGGCTGCGCATATAACGGTAGCGGATAAACGCGATCACGAGCAACTCGACGAGCACCACCACATAGGCGAGTGTGAGCGCGAGCTGCAAATTGCTGATCAGAAATGGAAATGTGTGCAGCATCCCGCCGATCGTTGTGGCCGCGCCGGTGATCACGCCGCGCCCGAGCGGGCTGCCGCGCCCACTGACGACGCCGTCATCGCTGAGCGCATCGGCCAACCCCATGCTGATCCCCGCGCCGACGCTCGCGGCCAGACCGACAAAAACGCATCGCGCGCCTGGCCGGTGAGCCCGGCGGCGGCAAAGATCGGTGCCAGTGTACTCACGCTGCCGTCCATCAAACCCAGCAGCGCGGGTTGAACCCATTGCAAAATAAACCGCTGGTCGTGCGCCGCCTGTTCGCCCGGCTCACGCAGTTGTTCGGCCATGCTCACCCTCTCGGTATGTAGTAGTTCGAGTTTGCACCACTACGATAGCATCTTTTTCGCGCGCGTCAAGAGTGGCGGTGATTGCCGATCATTGCGCGGTGCGGCGTGCGGCGTAGAGGATCAGCGTGCCACCGGCGAGGGCCAGCGCGGTGAGCGCGGCGAGCTTGGCCTGCGGGCTGATGCTACTGATACCGATCAGGCCAAAGGCCGCGCTGAGCCCATAATAGAGGTAGAGAATTTGGCGTGTGCTAAAACCGAGCGCGCGCAGCCGATAATGCAGATGGTCGTTTGCGCCGCGCATCGGCGAGCGCCCGGCGGCTGCGCGCGAGACGATCAGCCAGGCAGTATCGAGGATCGGCACGCCGAGCACCAGCAACACCGTGGCGAGCTTTGCGCCGCCGATGATCGCGCAGATGCCGAGCATGAAGCCGAGAAATTCTGCGCCGCAGCCCATAAAAATTCTTGCGGGTGGGAAATTGAACAGCAAAAAACCGGCGCACGCGCCCGCCAGCGCCAGCGGCAGCGCAGCGATACTGAGCTGCGGCGGGTCGAGCCGCAAGGCGTGCAGCGCCAGCATCAGCGCCGCGATCAGCGAAATACCGGCCGCCAGCCCGTCCATACCGTCGCTCCAGTTGATCGTATTGGTCATCCAGCCAAACCAGAAGACGGTGACGACGATCGCCAGCCACGGGCTGAGATTGTAGAGATGAACCTGTTCGACAAACGGGAAGTTGAATGCGGTCAGAATGATGCCGCGCGCCTCGGTCGGCGCACCCTGCGCATCGGGGTACAGCTGCTGATCCCAGAGAAACGGGCCGACGGCCAGCAACGCGGCGGC
>JAYUYF010000165.1:0-1936 GCA_043752605.1 Roseiflexaceae bacterium | reverse complement strand
GCGCGACGACCTGGATCCCCAACCCGGCGAACAACGTCGCCTTGAGCCCCAACCGCGCCGCGAGCCAGCCGCCCACCAGATTGGTGATCACGCCAAAGATCTCGTAGAACAGAAACAGCATCGCCACCGCAAATGGCGAGTAGCCCAGATTGTAGAAATAGAGCAGCACCAGCATGCGGATCGCGCCGTCCGTCAGCGTATCCGCCCAGTAGGCGCCCGTCACGAGCAGATAATTGCGCAGCGGGCGGCTGCTGGCGGTGGCGCTCATAAAAGCTCACCCACGTAGCGTGCGAGCTCGGCCATGCGGTTGCTATAGCCCCACTCGTTGTCGTACCAGGCGAAGATCTTGACCTGCGTGCCATTGGTCACCATCGTCGACGGCGCATCGATGATCGCCGAACGCGGGTCGTCTTTGTAATCGACCGACACCAGCGGCCGTGTCTCGTAGCCCAGAATATCGACCAGTGGCCCGGCCACACTGGCCTGCTGGAGCAGCGCATTGACCTCGGCGACGGTCGTGGCGCGCGCCACTTCGAAGACACAGTCGGTCAGGCTGGCGTTGAGCAGCGGCACCCGCACCGCGAGGCCATCGAGCTTGCCCTGCAATTCGGGGAAGATGAGCCCGATCGCGGTGGCCGATCCGGTGGTGGTGGGGATGAGCGACAGGCTCGCTGCACGCGCGCGGCGCAGATCCTTGTGCGGTGTGTCGAGGATGCTCTGCGTGTTGGTCATATCGTGAATGGTGGTGATCATCCCGTGGCGGATCCCGATCCCCTCGTGGATGACCTTGACCACCGGTGCCAGACAATTGGTGGTACACGATGCTGCCGTGAGGATGTGCTGTGTCGCTGGGTCGTAACGGGTATGATTGACGCCCATGACGATGTTCAGCGCGCCGCCCTTGACCGGTGCGGCGACGATAACTTTCTTCACTCCGGCGGCAAAATACGCCTCGAGTTGCGCGACGGTCTTGATTTTGCCCGTACATTCGAGCACGATATCGACACCCGCAGCCGCCCACGGCACCGCGCCCGGCTCCTTGACCGCACTGTAGCCCAGCGTCTGCCCGCCGACCGTCAGTGTGTCGCCTTCGCCAACATTGCCACGCTCCCAGCGCCCATGCACCGAGTCGAACGTCAGCAGATGTGCGGCGGTGGCAGCATCACCCGCGATCTCGTTGATATGCACGAATTGCAGCCCCGGCCAGTCGAAGGCCGCGCGCAACACCAACCGCCCGATCCGCCCAAAGCCGTTGATACCGATTCGTGTTACCATATACATCTCGCTTGATTATATCAATATCTGTTGATATACTATGCGGCGATCGGATGCGTGTCAAGCGTGCGGTTCACGAACCAGCATCCTGGTATCCTGCACATAACGATGAGAAGGTACAACCGATGACCGGATCGCACGCAAGCCAGACGCTCCAGACCCTGCGGCTCATGGCCGATGAGACGCGTTGGCAATTGATCCAGACGTTGCGAGGCAGCGATTGCCAGGTTGGCGAGTTGGTCGAGCTGCTCGGCATGCCACAAAATCTCGTTTCGTACCATCTCGGGCTCCTGCGCCAGGCCGGGCTCGCGCGCACGCACCGCAGCGAGGCCGATGCGCGCGCGCTGTATTACGGCATCGATATTCGGGCGCTCGAAGCCGCTTACGCCGGTATTGGCGCGGCACTCCAGCTTACGCGGCCGGGCGATGGTGATCTTGGCCCGGTGGTGTTTCTCTGCACGGGGAACAGCGCGCGCTCGCAGATCGCCGAGGGCTGGCTGCGGGTTTTGAGCGGCGGGCGCGTGGCGGTGCGCAGCGCGGGCACCCACCCGCGCGCGCTGCATCCGCTGGCCATCGAAGTTATGCGCGAGGTTGGCGTCGACATTGGTTATCAGCGCGCCAAAGACCTCAACGCGATCGCTGATCTCACACCGGCGGTGGT
>JAYUYF010000164.1:0-1936 GCA_043752605.1 Roseiflexaceae bacterium | reverse complement strand
CTGTTCGCACCTGCGAACACTGCACAGTACCGTCCAGACGCGGCGGCGCGTGCGCACTAGCGGCATACCCACAGCAGCCCCACAATCACGTGTTCGGTCTCGTATCCGCAGGATACGCCGAAGATACAGATGGTCATGAAAGGAGCGGGCTTCGCATGAAGCAGATTTTCAACAGGCAGGCAGCGGTGCTCGCTGCAGTGCTGCTGGCACCGGTACTCGCCGCGTGTGGTGGCACACCAGCGACACCCGGAACGCCTCAGGTCATCCGCGAGACGGTCGTCGTCAATCAGACGAGTGCCCCGGTCGTGCAGACGGTCATCGTGCCGGGCGCGACGGCCGCACCTGCGCCGACCGCCGAAGCCGGTACCACGACCGGCGGCTCGTTCACCACGCCGCATCCGATTATGGGTGATCTCAAAGTTCGCCAGGCGATCGCGTACTGCACCGATCGTGCATTGCTGATCAAGTCGGTCTACGGTTTCCTCAGTGAGGAGCAGCAGGCTGGTCTGCTGATGGACTCGTTCCTACCGCAGGGGCACTGGGCGCTGGGCAAGAACCTGACGACCTATCCATTCGATATTGAGAAGGGCAAGACGCTGCTGACCGAGGCTGGCTGGGAAGTCGCCGCCGACGCAGATCCGGGTACCATCCGCGCGAAGGACGGCAGCCCACTGTTCCTCGAATTCACCACCACCAACGCGGGCTTCCGCCAGACGTGGGCCACGGTGCTCGAGCAGCAGTTGAAGGACAACTGTGGCGTCCAGATCAGCCGCAAGCACGCACCGGGTTCGTGGTGGTTTGGTGATACCACCGGCCTCGCGCGCCGCGACTTTGAACTTGGCGCGTTTGCGTGGGTCGGCGAGCCTGATCCAGGCGGCGAGACAATCTACGCCTGCGACCAGATCCCGCTGCCAGAGAATGGCTGGGAAGGTCAGAACAGCATGGGTTGGTGCAACGAGACCGCCAGCAAGGCGATCAAGGCCGCCAACAACACGCTGGATCGCGAAGAGCGTATCAAGCAGTATGATATCTTCCAGACCGAATTCACCAAGGACATGGTGAGCCTGCCGCTGTTCAATCGGCTCGAAGCCGCTGCGGCGACCAACAACCTTGAGGGCTTCAAGCCGAATTCGACCGAATATGTCACCGCCAGCGCCGATAAGTGGAAACTGAAGGACGGCGGCGACAGTGTGGTGATGGGCTTCACCCAGGAGCCGGCCTCGCTGTTTACGCTTGTCGAGAGCGCAGCCGTCGCGGTGCAGATCGCGCAGTTGGTCGGTGGCGTCACAATCACGACCTACGACTACGATTACCAGCCAGTGACGCTGAAGCAGCTGCCGCGGCTCGACAATGGTGGTGCCACCAACACCGCGATCGATGTCACCGCTGGTGACATGGTCTGGACGACCGATAGCGAAGCCAAGGCACTTGCCGCAGGCGACGAGATCGTCACTTCGGACGGTGAGACGATCACCTACGAGAGCGGTACGGTCAAGATGAACCAGCTGGCCGTGACTTTTGAGAGCATCGATGGCCTGAAATGGGCGGATGGCAAGCCGGTCGTTCAGGCCGATTATGAGCTTGGGACGAAGATCACGTGTGACCCGGATTCGGGTGCCACGAGCTTCACGCTCTGCGAGAGCCGCGCCAAGGTTGATTTCGCCAGCGACAGCAAGTACACGATCACCTACCACGCGGGTGTGCAGTGGCCCGAGTACTTCGTCTACGCCCTTGGGGCCTACCCGTCGCACCAGGTAATCGAGACCGAGGGCGAGTTTGCGGGCAAGACCCTGGCTGAGGTTCCGGCCGCAGCGTGGGCTACACTGCCCGAGATCGCGGAGACGCCGCTCGGCTCAGGGCCGTATATGGTCGAGAGCTGGGAGAAGGGTCAGCGCATGGTCTTGAAAGCGAACCCGAATTACCACGCGGGCGAAGT
>JAYUYF010000163.1:0-1936 GCA_043752605.1 Roseiflexaceae bacterium | reverse complement strand
GACGACCCCGACGATGGGCCGCGTGCTGATGGCTATGATGGCTAGAGTCGACGACACACTACAGGAGACCGCGCGCCTGCGCGACGTCTACCACCAGTACTGTGCCGACGAGATCTCGTTCAGCCGCACGCTGCGGGCGTTCGGGCGCGACCCGGCGAAGTACGCGAGCATCCGCGCCGACGACGAAGCCGGTGTCATGCGGCTGCTCTCCATCGAGCGGTGCAAAGGCCACGGCGACCAGGCACCGTGGCGCACGGGAGGTCGATAATGCCAGAGGAGCACGAGATGCTGGCAACGTGTACATCGGGGCAGGAGACCGCTGACGTGCTGGCCCGTGCGCTCGACGGGCAGGGCATTGCGTTCACGCGCCACACGATTACGGTGCAGGTCGGCGACCGCGATGTGACACTGCACGAGATCGCGGTTGCGATGGCGCATCGCCAGTTCGTCATTGACCTGCTGCGCGAGTCGCAGCAGATCAACGCGGCGATCAGCGCCCGGCCAGCGTAGCCCCAGTGAGCTGGGCGCTGCGTTCCTCAACACCCTTCGCTGCTCACCCGGTTTGCACATACCAACGATGATCGTGTGCTATGCTACGCCCCAGCACCGCTGCGGACAGGGAACGCGATCAAAAGTGTTCCTGAGCCACTCGCATCGTATGGCGCACGGACGCGAGCAGCACCGAGAGGTTCCCGCGATACCCACACACGTCAAGGCGTACCGCTGTGCAGCGATGTACGCCTGGAGAAAGACGATACCTACCGTGACAAAAATGCTCCTGAGTCTGTGTGTATTATTCACAACGGTTGGTCTCAGCGCGGTTCCCGTGCTCCAGCGTACAATCGTAGAAACAACACAACCAGGTACTCAGCGCGTGACCGAGACCCCCTGTGCCGGTGTCTGCCCATCACCAACCCTGACTCCAACGATGACGACAACACCCACCGCAACGTCGATCCCATCGCCGACCGCGAGCCCATCGCCGACCGCGAGCCCATCGCCAACGCCGATCCGCAATTTCATCCCGCTCGTCGCCAAACCGGCAACTATGCCGTTTGTGCTGAGCAACGCACGCGCGTGGACAAACATCTTCGATCGGGTTGAAGTATCTGGCGAGGTCGCCAATCCGACCGCTCAGAGTCTCACCAGTGTGAAAATCGTGGTGAATTTTTTCGATGCGCAGAACCAGCTTGTCACCTCCGCGAGCGTTTTTACCGCGCTCGATGTGGTGGTCGCTGGTGAGAAGACCTGCTTCACCGTGGTCGCCAATCCACCAGCCGGATGGACGCGCTACGCGTTCGAGCCGCCGACCTATCGCACGACCACGGATGGTGCGCCGCCAGTGACGCTCGTCGCCAGTCGCGGCGCGATCAGCGACACCGATGACTACCGCGTTGTTGGTCAGCTGCAAAATGCTGCGACGATCCGCGTGCGCTTTGCGCAAGCGATCGCCACGCTGTACGATGCGCGTGGCGATGTGGTGCAGTGCGGCGCAGCATTTGTCGGCAGTACCGACCTTGAACCTGGGCAAACCAGTGCGTTCCAGATCGACTTCTTCAGCAAACCATCGTACCAGGACGTGACCACGTTCCGCGTGCAAACTGACGGACGCACACGATAGGGGCACCGCCCCAGACCCCGCGTGCCAAACACCCGGTGTGTTTTCGCATCTTGACATGTGGTGTACACTACTTCTGAGAACCACAGACGGCGGCGCGGCAACGCCCGGCCCACCCTGTACGCGATCCGTGACCCTCGGCCCACCCCGCCAGCACGGCGGCCAAGCGCAGGCTCACGGGTCGCCCGCAGCCAAGCTCAGCGGATACGCGGCGCGGCGGTGGTTCGTGTACATCATACAAGTGAATAGCGAAATTTCGCTCTTCGGAGCGACCACAACACGCTCTTTGGAGCGTCACAACGCGCTGTCTTTACAGCG
>JAYUYF010000162.1:0-1939 GCA_043752605.1 Roseiflexaceae bacterium | reverse complement strand
TGCGGATCACCACCGATTACCGCGCAGTACTTGGCGAGATTGTCGTCAACCTGCTGGGCAACGACAAACTCGGCACCGTCTTCCCGGGCCTGACCGAGGGCGAGTATCTGGCACAGGTACGCGGGCTGGTCAGCAACCCGGCGGCGCAACCCGCGATCGACTATGTGCCCGCAGCGCTTGGCACGACATCGATGTACCTGCCAATCGCGCGTCGATAGGGCGCTGCGGCGGGGGCGGGGGCGGGCGGCGCGGCGACCTCACCCCCAACCCCCTCTCCGGCGCGGAGAGGGGGCCATGGCGGGCGGCGCGGATCCCGGCACGGCGCGGATCCCGGCACGGCGCGGATCCCGGCACGGCGCGGATCCCGGCGTAAGGCCGAAGCATTCCGCGAGCGATTGCAATCGCTCGCGGAATGCTTCGGCCCTACAGGCTGCCCATCGCGCCGATCTGGCCGATACCGCCCACCGCGCCCGCCGCCCATCCGGCCACTGCTGCCAACACCGCCACCCCCCACGGCGGCACCTTCCAGAACAGCAGCAATGCGAACAGAATCAAAGCAAACCCCATGTCGACCGGCGTCCGCACTGCGCTGGTGAAGATCGGTGTGTACAACGCGGCCAGCAGCAGCCCGACGACCCCGGCATTCACGCCACGCAACCCGCGTCGCACATCAGCGCGCGCGCGTAGCCCCTCCCAGAATGGCAACGCCCCGATCACCAGCAGCCAGGCTGGCACAAAGATCGCCAGCAGCGCCAACAGCCCGCCCAGTGCGCCATTTGGCTGTGGTGTGGCCACGGCACCCAGATATGCCGCAAACGTAAACAGTGGCCCCGGCACCGCCTGCGCCGCGCCGTAGCCCGCCAGAAACTGGTCGGTCGTCAGCCAGCCGGGCGGCACGGTCTCGGCCTGGAGCAGGGGCAATACGATGTGCCCGCCGCCAAAGACCAGCGCACCCGAGCGGTACATCGCATCGGCGAGCGCCAGTGGATACACGGTGGGGAATGTGGCGCGCAGCAGCGGTAGGCCGATCAGCAACCCGAAGAATGCCACCAGTGCTGCAAGCGCCAGCCCACGGCCAAACGGGATCTGCAACGGCGCGCCGCCCGCGTCATCGCCGGGTGGCAGCAAGCGCCAGCCCACCAGCCCTGCCAGCGCGATGATCGCCACCTGCGCCAGCGCCACCGGCCACACCAGCGCCAGCACAGCCGCCGCGATCGCGATCGTGGCGCGCGCACGATCCGGGCACAACGTGCGCGCCATGCCCCAGACCGCCTGGGCCACCACCGCGAGCGCCATCAACTTGAGGCCGTGCAGGGCACCGCTGGCGGCCAGGCCACTCAGCGCACTCACGCCGTAGGCGAAGGCGATCAGCGCCAGCGCTGAGGGCAACGTAAAACCCAGCCACGCCGCCAGCCCGCCCGCCAGCCCGGCGCGCATGATCCCGATCGTCATGCCCACCTGGCTACTGGCGGGACCGGGCAGAAACTGACAGAGCGCCACGATATCGGCGTAGGTTGCTTCATCGAGCCAGCGCCGCCGTACCACAAATTCCTCGCGGAAGTAGCCCAGATGCGCTACCGGCCCGCCAAACGACGTCAGCCCCAGCCGCCCAAACACCGCCAGCACTTCGCCAAAGCCACCGCGTGGCTCTCCTTCAATTGCCATTGCTACCTCCTGCTCTCGGGGGCGATAATGCACGCGAACTGGTGCGGCGTCAACCAGACCACCTGCGGTTGGCTGTGCGGCTGCGCGCCGCAGCGGCAGGTGGGCTCTCGCCCCTGGACCCCGGATTCGGTGGCAGACTGCCGGGTTGGGTGCGGCTACGCGCCGCAGTGTCAGGTGGCGCAGCCCCTGCACCCCGCTGGCGGCGCTCACGCCCCGCCAGGCCACCCCGTAAGGCGACCAGTCGATCGGCGATAGCAAGTTTTGCCACGCATGC
>JAYUYF010000161.1:0-1941 GCA_043752605.1 Roseiflexaceae bacterium | reverse complement strand
CGCTGAGCGCGCGCGCCGGGACGATCAGCTCGATCGCCTCGGCCACCGGCGTGGGCAACTCGACCGTGCGCTGGGCAAGGCGAAAGCCATCGGCGGCGGCGAAGGTGGCTTTATCGCCGCGCAGGCGAATCTGCACACCGGTGAGCACCGGGCGCGTATCATCCGTCGCCGCAGCGAACGCGATCCGGTCGATCGCCTCGCGCAATACATCGGGCGCAAACGACGCGGTGGGCGCACGGTCAGGCGCGGTCGGGATCACGGGGAATTCTTCGGCCTCGATCCCTTTGATATTGGTCTCGAAGCGCGCGCAGGTCAGCTTCAGCGTCTGCGTCCGCGCGTCGAGTTCGAGCATAATCTTATCGTTTGGCAGGCTGCCGACGACATCGGTGAGCAGCTTGGCCGGCACCGTGATCGCGCCCTCGTGCTCGATCTTGGCCCCGATCCAGCAGGTGACGCCGACTTCGAGATTGGTGGCGGCGAGCTTGAGCCGCCCATCATCGCTCGAAAGCAGAATATTCGAGAGCACCGGCAGGGTACTTTTACCCGCCACCGCGCGCCCGACGATCGCCAGCCCACGCTTCAAATTCTCTTGCAAACACGACAGTTTCACTAGCGAGGCTCCTTTCGCGGTGGGTTCGGCTCTTTGCGCGCATTCAGGTACGCGATTATAGCACGGTTGGGCAGGGCGCGTGGTAAGATGGTGGTCTGAGTAGCAATCCGCCACCGCCCTCACCCCTGACCCTCTCCCAGGCCGGGCGAGGGGAATGACAGGAGCCGGTGGGCAGGTTTTCAAGGGAAACACAAGATATGATAAAACTTTCTAGCAACCAGCGCCGGTTCCTGCGTGCCAGAGCCAATCGGCTACGCGCGATGGTGATGGTCGGCAAAGCGGGACTGACCGACCAGGTGCTGGCGCAGGTTGACCACGCGCTCGAGAATCACGAGCTAATCAAGGTCAAGTTGCTCCCCGTGGGCGATGACCCGCGCCTGCTGGCAGATGAAGTGGCAAATGCGACGGGCAGCACGCTGGTGATGCAGATTGGCGGCGTGGCGGTGCTGTATCGCCAGCACCCCGATCGCGAGCAGCGCAAGGTACTCTTGCCGCGCGAGTGAGGTACCCGGCGTCGTGGTGCTCAAGCGCTCGGCTACCCGCAGCAAAGCTCGCCTGCGCGGGCTCGGCGGCAGTTCTCTGCCTGCGTCATCGGCACTCGCGCAGTTCTCAAACTGGTTATGCCGTTCCGACCTCACCCCCGGCCCCTCGCCGACACGGAGAGGGAGAGCACATGCACGATCAGGCGAACAGAGGCGCAGGGCAATCGCAAGCTCCTTTTATGATGAACAGTCCAGCGGACACACTGTTGCCTGTAAGGGACATTTCGCTAGACTGACTCATTCCCTACGCGCGGCGTGATCAGTGCGCCGGTCGTGGCATCGCCGTAGACGACGCAGCGCGCCGCACCCCAGCGCGCGAGGTAGAGTGCAATGTAGGCGCAGAAGAGTGCGTCGATCTGGTCTTCGTAGCGCTTGAGCGCCGCATCGCTGAGCGCGACGAGTGTGGCGGCCGGCAGCAACACGGCGTCTACGCCCAGCAGCGGTGGGTCGGCCACGGCCAGCGTGTGTAGCAGCGCGTGGTATTGCCCCCAGGCCGCCAGCCGCGTAGCACGGCTGCGCCCGGCACCACGGGCTTTGTACTTGAGCGTGCGTGTGAGCCCAAAGATGCTGACGATCGCGGCGTGCGGGTAGCACTCAAAGACCCCGCGCGCGGGCACTACGTCGGGCGATGTGATCTCGACAAAGCCATCGGCCGCCAGCGCCGCCATCAGCCGGGCGCCGCGCCCACCATCGGCGAAATGGGGCATGCCGAGGTTCACCGAATGCACACCCGCCTCGTAGCGGCGAAAATCGGCCGAGAGCTGGGCGTCGGCCGGGCGGCTGCCGCCG
>JAYUYF010000160.1:0-1943 GCA_043752605.1 Roseiflexaceae bacterium | reverse complement strand
TGCGCCGTATCGGGCGGCTCACATGCGAGGTTGTGCAGGCAGTTGTCGATTTCATCGGCAGTGGCCACGCGCACGAGGGGGCGCTGGTGGATGCGCAGCGCCAGCCGATCACGATTGGTCACGTCAAGCAACTGATCGCCCGCGAACTTGCCGGGCGCGATCTCGAAGCCGCCAGCACAATCTTTGCGCAGGGCCGCGATGCCGGGCTCCCCCACGCGCGCGGCGAGGCGACACAACCACTGCTGCTTGGCACCGCGCTGGTGTTCGATATCTTTCCGCGCACAGCGGGTGGCGGGTATTATCACGATATGACGCGCACCTTTGCGATCGGCCACGCGCCGCCCGCATTGCAGACCGCATATGATCAGGTGCTCGGTGCGTTCACCACCGTCATGGATGAGCTCGAAATGGGCGCGCCCACCCGTGCCTACCAGGATCTCGTCTGCACCTACTTCGAGGAGCGCGGCCACGACACCATTGGCAAGACCTACCCGATCGAGGAAGGCTACATCCACTCGCTTGGTCACGGGCTGGGCCTCGATGTCCACGAAGAGTACTCGTTTTCCTCACTGCGTGACACCGGCGATATGCTCCAGCCTGGTGCAGTCTTCACCGTCGAGCCCGGTCTCTATTATCCGGATCGTGGCTTTGGCGTACGGATCGAAGATACGGTGTATTGTGCGCCGGATGGCACGTTTGAGAGCCTGACGCCATTCCCCAAAGAACTGGTTATTCCGATCGCTGCAGCATAGGTACGTGTCGCGTAGGAGCGCATCGCGATGCACCCCGACGCCGCGTTGTTACGCCACGATATTCACCAATTTCCCTGGCACCACGATAATCTTCTTGACCGGGCGGCCACCAATAAAGCTCTGCACGCGTTCGTTGGTCAGCGCCCAGGCGCGCAGCTGCTCTTCATCAGCCGTGGCGGGCACCAGCATCTTCTCGCGCACCTTGCCGTTGACCTGCAACACGACTTCGACTTCATCGACCAGCAGCGCGTCTTCATCGTAGCTCGGCCAGCCCGCATCGTACACGCTGCCCTGGCCACCAATCTCGGCGTGCAGTTCCTCGGCCAGATGCGGCGCAAACGGCGCGAGTAACCGCACAAACGCATCCGCTGCCGCGACGATCATCGGGTTGACCGCGCCAACCTCGGCACGGTAGCGTGTTGCATCGTTCAGCAGCTCCATCATTGCCGCGATCGCGGTGTTGAAGCGGAACTGCTCGGTGTCGTTGGTCACGCGCTTGATCGTTTCGTGCAACTTCCGTTTAAATGCTTTATCCGCCGCATTCAGGTCGTACACCTGCGCCACATTGCGCAGCGCGATGATTTCGGGCGCATCGGGCTTGATCAGCGCCACGATCCGGTTCAAGAAGCGCTGCGCACCCGCTACACCTTCGTCGGTCCACTCCATACTGTTCTCGGGCGGCGCGGCAAACAGCACGACGATCCGCGCGACATCCGAGCCGTACTGGCGCACAAATGGCCCGACCGGGATGCCGTTGCCCGCGCTCTTGCTCATGGTCATCGCACCGCTGACGGCGCTCAACCCACCGTCATCGTCCTGCTCGAGCGTGTAGCCAATCCCACGCAGCAGTTCGCGCGCGGCAGTGCGGGTGTGTGCGCCGGCGGGCAGCTCGGTCTTGCGGCGCAGCACCTCCGGGAACTCGACGCTGCCCTCGTCTACCGCTGGCAGCGGCGTCCGCACGCGGCGCTGCACCATGCCCTGCGTAAACAGCGCGCGGAACGGCTCATCGTCCGCCACCAGCCCCTCATCGTACAGCACCTTGGTGATAAAGCGCGCATACAGCAGATGCAAGATCGCGTGCTCGATGCCACCGATATACTGCGAGACCGGCATCCAGCGCGCGGCCGCTTCCTTCGAGAAAATCTCGGTATCGTTGTGCGCGTCGGTGAAGCGCAAGAAATACCACGACGA
>JAYUYF010000159.1:0-1947 GCA_043752605.1 Roseiflexaceae bacterium | reverse complement strand
ATCTCGCATGGTGCCCGCCCGGCCACGGCGAGGTGTACACTGTGCTGTATGCTGCGGGAGTCCTTGACGAACTGCTCGCGGCCGGGATCGATATCCTGCTGATCGCCAACGGCGACAATCTCGGTGCGACGCTCGACCCGGCGCTGATCGGGTACATGGCGCGGACAGATATCCCGTTTCTCATGGAAGTGGCCGAGCGCACCGCCAACGACACCAAGGGCGGGCACCTGGCGCGGCGGCGCGCCGACGATCGGCTGGTATTGCGCGAAGTGGCACAGTGCCCGGCAGATGATCTGGCCGCATTTCAGGATATCGCGCGCCATCGCTATTTCAACACCAACAATCTGTGGGTCAATCTACGCACCCTGAAAACCACACTTGATGCCCACGATGGCGTGCTCAAGTTGCCGACGATCCGCAACCGCAAGACGCTCGACCCGCGCGATCCGGGCTCGCCAGCCGTCATCCAGCTCGAATCGGCGATGGGTGCAGCGATCGAGATCTTCGCGGGTGCCGAGGCCGTATGCGTCGGCCGCGCGCGGTTTGCGCCGGTCAAGGTATGTGCCGATCTGCTGATACTTCGCTCGGATCGGTATCATTTTGATGAACTGATGGGGTTACGCCCGCACCCGGACGCGACGCCGGTCTGTGTGGTGACGCTCGATCAAGCATTCTATAAAAAAGTCGGCGATTTTGATCAGCGCTTCGCCGATGGTGCCCCCTCGCTGCGCGACTGCACCGCGCTCAGCGTCACGGGTGATGTCCGATTTGGTACTGCGATCAGCTGTTCGGGCAGTGTACAGATCATCAATGCCGAGGCCAGCCAGCACACGCTTGCTGCCGGTACAAAGCTTGCCGATCAAATACTGGTTGTGACAGCACATTGACCGGAGGTTACATGAGTGTTTTCCCGCACGAGGGCGGCGATGTTGCCGCGCACGGACTGGTCGAAGTTGACCCGGGAACCCGGATCGCGTGCCGTGACGCGCAACGTACACTTACCGAACGCAATCTGCTCGACCATTTTGGCCGCCAGTTTGCCGATACTTCACTCGACGCACATTTTCTGACCACACTCCACCTCGCGATCAAGACTGCACCACTGGTGCTGCTGAGCGCCGGGCGGCGGGCACGTGCCACACTTGAGCGGTATGCTGGCGCGCTCTTCGGTAGCACGTCACCGCGCTACCTGCGGCTACACGCTGCCAGCCGCAACGCCGACCCGCAGCAGCGCGCGCTGCACGAGCGTTTTATGGCGATGCGGCTCCTCGATCAGATCAGCGATGCGACAACGGTCGAGTCTGCGGGTCGTTGTTTCCTCACCGCAATCGACCACGTGCAACTCGATGACTTAACCTCGATCGTCGAGACTGTGTTTGTCCTCGATGCCAGCGGCACACTGACGCTCGCGGCACCCGGCGCGGCCGACGATCAGCAGATCATCGTGCCGCAACAGGTGCGGATTGTCATCCTGCTCGAAGAAGGCATCAGCTTGCATTCACTTCCTGCCAGCGTCTTGCGTTGCGCAGCGATCGTCGAAGTGCCACCCGATGCGACAATTCCCAACGCGGTGCCGATCAACGCGCCACCAATCGGCTACGAGCGCCTGCTCCGACGGGTGCTGGAGGGCGAACCAGACGACGCGCATCTCCCCGATACTCTGCAGCCGCGCGCATCAGACGAACTGGTACGGCTGCTCTGGCGCGCGGGTGAGACGCTGACGCGCGCTGACCGTCAGGGCGCGCACGCCGCAGTATGCGCCGCCTTCGACAGTAACGGTACCGGGCTCTTTGATACCAACCACGCGCAGCACAATGCGACGCTCGCCTACGATGCGTATCTGTTGACGCGCATCGCCTGGCGGCTGCGGCGCAGCGTCGATTTCGAGATTCAGCGCGATTTGACACGATTTCTCCGTTTACGGTACGAACGCACCCCACAGCAGGC
>JAYUYF010000158.1:0-1947 GCA_043752605.1 Roseiflexaceae bacterium | reverse complement strand
CATCGCGGCGCAGCTGTTTGTAGCGGTAGAGGCACAGATAATTGCCACGGCCCTTGAGCAGTGCTGCCGAGAATTCGGTGCCGCTCGAATCGGCGGTCAGCACGCGTTGCAGCGTCGGGATATCTTTAAAAAACAGCTGATCTTGCAGGTTGATCGTATTGGTCGAAACGACCACACGCTCGCCACGCCGCGCGGCAAACATCGCGGCCGGTGCCAGATACGCCATACCCTTACCCGTGCCGGTGCCGGCCTCGACGACCAGCGCGCCGCCCTGGTTGAGCACATCCGCCACCGCGCTCGCCATCTGCACCTGCTGGTCACGCTGCTCATAGCCGGGGAAGATCCGGCCCATCGCGCCGTTGCCCGCGAAGAAACGTTCGACCGCATCAACCGCGATCGGGCGCGTGTCACCGGTGGGCTTGAGCGGCGTCAGCACCTCCTCGATCGCATTGCCGCCACCCGGCCGATCGGGGATGCCGGTACTGAAGGCGGTGCGGGCGCGCGCGCGCTCGACCTCGAGAAACAGATCGCGCAGCTTCCAATCGATTTTGGCCGTCAGCCGGTTGATCTCGGCCAGATCATCGAGGCCGAGCGCCGCGATCCGACCGACCAGATGGGTGAAGACCAGCCGCGCGGCGTGTGCATCGCTGAGTGCGCGGTGGGCGGCATCGTGCTGGAGCCCGAGCGCAAGTGTGAGCGCACCGAGCCGGTAAGCTGGCAACTGCGGCGCGAGCAATTGTGCCATTTCGAGGGTATCGTACGATGGTTGCGGCAAGCGCATGCCGTGCGCCTGGAGCATGCGCAGATCAAACCCGATCGAGTGGCCGACGATCGGATCACTGCCGAGGAAGCGCGCCAGATCGGGCGCGATCTGGGCAAATCGCGGCTGGCCCACCAGCATCTCGGCGCTGATGCTCGTCAGCCGCTGGATCTTGAGCGGCACCGAATGCCGTGGCGCGACGAGCGAAGCAAACGTCTCGAGCACCGTATCACCACGAAATCGCACCGCCGCGACCTCGATAATCTCATCTTTACCCGCTTCGAGCCCGGTCGTCTCGACATCTACCGCGACAAATACCCGATCGATCATCTCACCCGCTCCAGCAGACACAACAAAGGCGGCCACGCTGCCGCCTGATATTATAGCAGTTGGGACACCGCGTGCAGCGTCCGTACAATCTACGAATTAATCCGCGTAACGCTCCTCAAGCCACGGGTCAGCGTTGTTGTTGTAACCATACTTCTCCCAGAAGCCGAGCTTATCCGTCGCCATGAATTCGATCCCGCGCAGCCATTTGGCGCTCTTCCAAAAATACTTTTTTGGTACAAACGAACGCAGCGGATAGCCGTGCTCAGCGGTCAACTCCTGACCATCGAATTTATAGGCCAGCAGCGCCTCGTCTTCCAGCATCAGATCGAGTGGCACGTTGGCGGTGTAGTTTGCCTCACAGTGAAACATCACAAACTTCGCACTCGGCTTCAGCGCCGGAATATGGCTGAGGAAATCGCGGAAGCGCACCCCCTGCCAACGTGTATCGAGCTTGCTCCAACGCGTCACGCAGTGAATATCGGTAACGATCTCGACCGTCGGCAGCGCGCGAAATTCGGCGAAGCTGAAACGCGCCGGTTCGCTGATTTCGCCCCAGACACGCAGATCCCAACTCGTCAGATCGCGGTACTCGGCGACGGCACCGGCCTGCAACACCGGGAATTTTTCCGTCAGGTACTGACCAGGCGGGATGCGATCGGCATTTTCGGGCGTCGAGCGGTCAAACTTTTTACGAAACGCATCAAACACGATTGCTCCCCTACATAGTGATCGACTCGAACGCGACACCACCACGCAAGGCGCGCCGGTACGGCGCATCGCCCGCGATTTCGCGTAGCGCCGAGAGCAACGCATCGCGCGTGAGCGGCTCGTTGTAGCTCTGTACCAGTGCATCGATC
>JAYUYF010000157.1:0-1949 GCA_043752605.1 Roseiflexaceae bacterium | reverse complement strand
GGAATCGGTAGAGCGTGGTCGGGCGGCCACGGCCCTCGCGCTGCATGCCGGTCTCTTCGAGCACTTTGGCGTCTTTGATCTTGCGGTAAAAATTACCTTTGTCGAGCTCTTCATCCAAAATTTGCTCGTAGACCTGCTTGAGTTCGAGGATCGAGAACACTTCGGGCAAGAGCTGAAACGCGATCGTCGTATATTCGAGCTTCGAGCGCAGCCGCTCCAGCGCGGTCGCGAGGATATGATCGTGGTCAAACGCCAGCGGCCCGGGTAGCCGCGAGACCGGGTACCAGCGCACGTCGAGGCTCTCGTCGCTGCTGCGTAATCGGTGGCGCGCAGCGCGTACCAGCGCAAAATAGACGATGCTGATCACGCGCGTACGCGGGTCGCGCCCGGGATCGCCAAAGGTGTACAGTTGCTCGAGGTAGACATCGGTCACGCCGGTCTCCTCTTCGAGCTCGCGCCGCGCCGCCGTGTCGAGCGATTCATCGATATGCACAAATCCGCCCGGGATCGCCCACAACCCCTCGTGCGGCCAGTTGCGCCGCCGTACCAGCAATACATTGAGTTCACGCTCGATCAGCGTGAAGATCACGACATCGACCGTCACTGAGGGCCGGTCGTATTTGCTCGGATCGTAATTTTCGGCTGTCTCGTTCATCGCTTCCACCACCTTTATTGTTATAATTACACTAATTATAGCGGTGGATTATGGTGTTGTCAATACGATTGTGGGGTACGCGCCGTAGGGGCATGTAGCCGAACCCGGATTGCCCCTACGGCGCGGCGGCGGGCCTGATTCGGCGCAGAATCGCATTGAGGCGGTCGTAATCGTCTTTGAGGAGCGAGGCCACTTCGCGCCCGGCGCGCACCAGATAGTCGCGGCTCGCATCGGCCGGGCGCGCGCGCGCCGCCGCACGGATCAGCGCCGACAGCAATTCATCACTCGGGATTTGGTAGGCAAACAGTAGCGTCCGAAAGAAATCGGTACTGGCGGTGAAGCGCGCGAGCTCATCAGCATCACAGGCGTAGACGCTGTAGTGTACCGGCGGTGGCTGCGGCGGCAGATACTGCACGATCTGGCCATCTTCGTTAAAGCCGACGGTCAGCGCCGAAAATTCGGTCTGCAACACCTCGGCCAGATCGGGGTTCTCGCGGTAGATCTGCGCATCAAACAGCTCTTTGCCGCTGTAGGTGCGTCCGCGGATCGTCGCGCGGCCACCCGGCTCACGGCTGCCGGTGCGAATATCGTACACCAGCCCATAGACCGCACTACCCGCCGCCCGCGATTGTGCGCGTACCAGCGAGCCAAACGGTGGCGCATCGAGCAACTCGTACGCACCGGCGGTAAACCCGACCGTGCTCGACTCAATCACCTCGGCGATCCGCTGCGTGGTTGTCATATGGTACTATCTCCGGTAGAAACGATATCCGGCGTCGATCCGAGCCTGTGCCATACAGAAAGCGAGCCGTGCTATGGCCGATTCCACCGATACAACCGTCTATCATCTCGCGCCCGCTGCGCGGTGGGAGGCGTGGCCAGCCGCGATGCCCTATCTGCCCGAGACCTATGCGCAGGACGGGTTCATCCATTGTACCGCAGGCGCCGATCTTATGATGCGGGTCGCCAACGCGCACTACCGCGATGTGGCTGGTAATTTTGTCGTACTGGTGATCGACACCGCGCAGCTCACATCGCCACTGCTGTGGGAGCAACCCGCTGGCGCACCCCTCGCCCCACTGTTCCCGCACATCTACGGGCCGATCGACCGCGCCGCAGTCACCGCGGTGCGCCCGGTACGCCGCGCCGCCGATGGCGCGTTTCTGGCGATCGATTAACGATCATTCCCCATCGCCACCGGCCGCGCCGGATCGGATGACCAATCGCTCCAGCTGCCCGGGTACAACAGCGCATCATCGCGCCCGGCCAGGTGCAACGCAAACAGATTGTGGGT
>JAYUYF010000156.1:0-5115 GCA_043752605.1 Roseiflexaceae bacterium | reverse complement strand
AAAGATCATGTGATCACGGGTGGCCTGCCAAATAAGATCCAGGGGGCCGTCAGCGGTATTATCCCGGAGACCGTGCGCGCCGAGATCCATAGCAAGCTGACCGAGCCAGGGTCGGGTGACAAAACGAAGTAGCAAGGGCCGCTGAAGGGATGCATCGCGATGGGTCGCTACAGCGCCACCCCGATCGCCGCGCCACGCGCATCGAGCAGTGCCTGCACCTGCGTTTTGAGTTCCGCAGCCACCGTGGTGATCGCCGCAACATCTTCCGCTGCGGGTGCGGCAATTGGTGTACCAAAGACAATCGTCCATTTACTCGGTAATGGCAACAGGCCAAGCGGCCCAAGCCACGGAAACAGCGGCGTGATGGGAAAATACGGCAGGTTGAACAATTTTGCCAGTGGCATCAGGTTCGCCAGCACCGGGTAGGTTTCCTCGCTGCCGATGATCGCCACCGGCACGATCACCGCGCCGCTCTGGGCGGCCGCACGCACGTAGCCAGTGGCATCAAAGACATCGAGCCGGTAACGCTGCGCAAACGGGCGACCTGCCGCCGCAGCACCCTCGGGAAACACACACACCGGGTGGCCGGCTGCCAGCAGGCGTGCCGCGTGCTCGGGCGAAGCAGGTACCTGGCCGACTGCCGCCAGCGCGGGGGCCAGGCCCGGCACCGCCGCCATCCAGCGGTCGTGGAGCACGCGCGTCAGCCGCCCAGCCGCGTGCTCATCGAGCAGCGCGGTGGCGACCATCGCCCCGTCCCACGGGATCGCGCCACCGTGGTTGGCCACCAGCAACAGCGGGCCAGTGGCCGGAAGCTGTTCGATACCAGTAGCGCTGACGCGCCACCAACTGCGGTACAGAAATCCGGCGAACGGTCGCAACAGCTCGACAACCTCGGCATCCATGCCATAGTCATCGACGGTATACTGGCCACGCACGCGGCGCTGGAGAAACCCGCGCACGTCGTCGACCTGATACTGCACCACCATCCCGATGCCTTTCCAGAAGTCGGGGTCGAGGTAATCGCTGTTGAGTACCTGTTCACGCAGTAGCTTTGTCACCCGCTCCAGTTGTGGCGGCTGCAAGCGCACCAGGTTTTCGCGAATCAGCCGTAACGCATCGGCCAGCAGATCACGCTGTGGCAGTACCGACTCATCGAGGCTACGGATCTCGACCTCGAGCTCTTGCACTTCGTCTGTGATTGGTACAGCGACGCTGGCGGCAACCGTCTCCTCAACGTGCACGTCCTCCGTGGCTGCTACCACAATGATATCGATTTCTGCGCCGGGTGTGTCTATGATCGGAACTGCCGCGTGTATTAGATCCACCGCAGTCTCAGTACTGGTCACGATATGTTTCACCGGGCCGACCGAAGCACGACGCGTAGAATTTGGTGATGGTAACTCATCGCTCACAGCTGGCCTCCAGTATCATGCGTACAAAATCGCCATCGTCTCATAGTCTGGTAGCCAGCCCAGCGTGTGCTGGGCGCGGTTTGTATCGGCCACGGGCAATGCACGCGCGAGCGCAGCAGGCAATACCACCGCGCCCACCCGCCGCCCGAGCGCTACAAGCTGCTGCGCACCAAGATCCGGTAGTGGCAGTGGCACGCCACCCGCCAGCCGCACAGCTTGATCGAGCAGCACCACGCCACGCGATGCGATGTTGAAGATACCACGCGCATCAGCGTTGCATGCAGCCAGCGCAGATGCCACCGCCGCGTCATCGGGGTGGAGCAACTGAAGCCGCGGTGCGTAGCCGAGCAAGATCGGGGTCGGGCGCTGCGCGAGCGCGAGCAACAGTGGGGTGCGCACGCCGCCGCCCGCCAGCGCCGCCAGCCGCAACGTGATCACCTGCATCGTGGTGGCGCGCGCGGTGATCAGGCCCGTCAGCCGCTCGATCTCGGCAGCCTCGGCGGCCAGGCCAGTCGGCTCGGCGGCCAGCGGCGCATCTTCACCGACAATCCGTGCTGCATCAGGCCCCACAGCGTAGACCTGTGTGCTACTGCGCACCACGACGCGCCGCACTCCCGCCCGCACACACGCCCCAAGCAACACGACAGTGCGCGCGACATTACCCGGGCCCGCGCCGATCGGCAACTCTTCGCCGCGCAAATCAAGATGCACCACGACCGCAACCTCGTGCTGCGCGAGCCACGCGGCGAGACCAACGACATCAGCCGCAAGCTCCGCAGGTACGGCGTCGAGCACCTGGACATCAGGCTGCTGCGCGAGAATACCCGCAACCAGCGTTGTGAGCAGGCCACTGCCGCCCGTCACCACAATAGTAGTCATACCAGCAACTCCGTATGCGCGCGCAGCCAGTCTTCCAGCGCTTCGCGATCGAGCCTGCCACGCACCACAGCGCGCGCACCAGTGTCAGCAGATCATCGTCTGTCAGCGTCGGCAGCAGCCGCGCGTCGTTGATCGCCAGGAACCGCAGAGTGGCCAGCAGTGCCGTCGCCTCATTGGCGCTCACAAACGGACGGTTTTTGCTGATCAAAAACAACAGCGCCGCCGCCTTGCTGACCAGATCAGGGTAGACTTCTTCGCCAAAAAACACCTGACGCTGCGTGTGCATAATCGCACCAATCTGGTCACCGCTCGCCACGCCAAGCCGGCCGCCGTAGTGCGTGATCGCAAACGCGTGCAGATCGAGCAGATCATCAACGACAAGATAGCGCACGGTTTAGATCCCGGTCAGGCTACGAAAGACCCGGTCATACTGGTCTTTTGTAGTCTCGGCCCAGGCGCGTAATTCGGGGCTCATCGGCCGCCGCAGCAAAATTTCGCGCTCGGCGAAGACCAGTTCGACGACTTCATCCTCACCAAGGCCAACAGCACGTAGCCAGCCCTGGACTGCCTCGGGCAAATTTTCGCGTTCAATGGTAAACGCGCGCGGCATCGGCTCACTCCTTCTGGCGCAAATGCGGGAAAAGGATCACCTCGCGGATCGTCTCTTGATTGGTGAAGAGCATCGCCATGCGGTCGATGCCAATTCCCAGTCCACCCGTCGGCGGCATGCCATACATCAATGCGTTGAGATAATCGGTATCCATCTGATGGGCTTCGTCATCACCCGCCACCTGGGCGCGGCCCTGTTCGAGAAACCGCTGCTCCTGATCGAGCGGATCATTCAACTCAGTATAGCCATTGCACATTTCGAGCCCCGCCACGTAGCCCTCGAAACGTTCGGTGAGCAGTGGCTGCTCGGGGTTGCGCTTGGCGAGCGGCGACATCGGCACCGGATGATCGCACAGGAATGTCGGCTGTACCAGATCGAGTTCGATAAACGTGCTAATTAGCGCATCGACCTGCTTGCCCCAGGTGGTCTTGCGCTCAACCCGCAGACCAGCCACGCCGATTGCCGCCTGCAACGCATCAAGTTCGGTCAGCGTCAGAATATCGAGCCCGGTACGTTCGGCGATCGCCTGTGGGATCGAGACACGCTGCCAGGGCGGCCCAAAGTCAATCGTGTGGCCCTGGTATGCAACGACCGTGCCGCCGGTGAGCGCCAGCGCCGTCTCGCGGCAGCAGACCTCGACGATCTCCATCATATCGCGGTAATCGCCAAACGCCTGGTAGCACTCCATCATCGTAAATTCGGTATTGTGGGTCTGATCGACACCCTCATTGCGAAAGTTTTTCGAGATTTCGAACACCCGCCCGAGCTGCCCGACGATCAGCCGCTTGAGGTACAGCTCGACCGCAATGCGCAAATAGAGATCCTGCTTCAACTGATTGTGATGCGTCACAAATGGTTTCGCAACTGCGCCGCCGTACACCGGTTGCAATGCCGGCGTCTCGACTTCGAGGAAATCACGTTCTTCAAGCACTCGGCGCATGACGCGCAAGACCAGCGCACGCGTGCGGAACGTCTGACGAACTTCAGGATTGACGATCAAATCGAGGTAGCGCTCACGATGACGCGCCTCGCTATCGGTTAGCCCGTGCCACTTCTCGGGCGGCGGGTTGAGCGACTTGGCGAGCAGCACCATTGTAGTGACCACCAGCGACGGTTCACCCGTTTTGGTGCGGCGCAGCGTACCGCTGACCTGCACGATATCAAACGTGTCCAGGTCATCGCGGAAGCGCTCGAACCATTCATCGCCAAGATCGCCGCGGCTGACCCACAGCTGGATCTGGCCGCTCTCGTCCTCGATGTGGGCGAAAGCCAGCTTGCCCATTACCCGGCGCGCGCCGATGATCCGGCCGGTGAGTGTGACCGAATCGCCGTGCTCAACACGTGCATCAAAACCTGCGAGCACCGCGCTGATCACATGCGTACGGGTGGCGCGTGCCGGGAACGGATCGATACCGGCGGCACGCAATCGTTCGAGCTTCGTCAGCCGCTGTTGCTGGAGGTCGTTCAGCTCCATCTCCGCCTTCTCCCCATCTGAGGTGCACAAACAACAATGCAGGTCGCGAGCCACGGCTGGTCATCAGTACCAGACGCGTGACCGGCGACCTGCACCCGTACGATTTGCAGGGTTACTGAATTTTGACGATCTGGAGCCGCATCTCGCCCGAAGGTGTTTTCACCGTCACCTTTTGACGGACACGCTTGCCAAGCAATGCCGAGCCGATCGGCGACTCATTCGAGATTTTACCATCGCGCGGCTTGGCCTCGGTGCTGCCCACGATCGCCCAGGTCTCATCGCCGGTCTCGCCATCGACGCGCACGGTGACGCGCGAACCGACACGCACTTCACTACCGTGACCGTTGCTCTCTTCGTCGATCAACTGGGCGCGAGCGAGAATACTCTTCAATTCGCGAATACGGCCTTCGAGCAACGCCTGCTGGTTCTTGGCATCTTCATACTCGCCGCTCTCCGAAATATCGCCTAATTCTTTTGCCGCATTGATGCGCTCGGCAATATCCTTACGGCCTGCAATAGTGAGTTCTTCAAGCTCCGCCTCGAGCTTTGTGAGGCCATCACGCGTGATATACGCAATTTTATTGTCGCTCATCGACTTACCTTACAATAAGGAAAGAACTGAGAGACACGCCTCTCAGCCCTCAACGAACCCACTCCGCAACGTGTAGTACAGTATATCAGACGCTTGCATGCCCAGAATTGTTGCCTGGAGCATGTATTCGCCGCCAGGTGTCGGGGCG
>JAYUYF010000155.1:0-5123 GCA_043752605.1 Roseiflexaceae bacterium | reverse complement strand
ACATGCTTCAGGGCATTTTCCGAATCATCGCCAAACCAGAAGGGTCCAGCGGGAATGTCGCACCAGAAGCCCGGACGGTCTGGCAGGTACGGGCGCGGGTCGCCATCCGTGAGGCCGGTGAGGATCTGTGCCGCAAGCACGCGGCTCGTCGCCAGCACGCGCGCATCCGGCGTGTCGAGCAGGTCGAGGATTGCGCCGCGTAGCGCGTGCTCGACGCTATCGCGCGAGCGCCCGGTACGCACCAGCGACGCGTCGCGCCCCACCGCGTCGTAGCTCAGCACTGCAAGTTCGGCATCGCGCAGGCGCTCGGGCACGTCTCTCGGCACACCGCCGATGTCGCGCGCGGCGAGTGCCTCGATCCACGGTAGGCCGTGGTCGCGCAGCAGCGCGGTCTCACTCTGGTTGAAGCGCTCGGCCAGCAGCGTCAGCAGGATCCGCCAGCGTTCGCCGTCAGCACCGTTCCAGCAGCGCCGCAGCAGCGCTTCAACGGTGAGCTGCGGGTCAAGAATGCGGTCATCGGCACGCTGTGCGGGCTCGGTGCGGAACTGCGCGGCGTAGCAGGCCGCCAGATATTCCTGGAACGTCAGGTGTGGGAAGACAAACTGGTTATCGCCCTCGGCCTGGAGCAGCCCGACCTCCTGCGCGATATAGGTACAGAACCGTTCGACCCGGTCGACACCATCGGTCGTGGGCTGACGATACTGCGTAAAAAACTCTTTGAGCCGCCCGTCCAGTTCGCGGCGGCTGAGTCGCCCGCGTGCGCTGGCATCGCTGGCGCGGTGGTGCGCACAGAAGGCCAGTTCGTTCACCAGGTCGCGCACCGCAGCGAGCGTTACGCGGTCGTCGGTCTCAAGCATATCGAGCAACCCCTTGCGCGTGATTCCCGGCGTCCGCACGGGCTCCCAGCGGTGCAGCAGCAACTCGACACACTGCTCGTAGAGTTCGGCGCGTTCGGTGGGCAGTGGCCGCCCGGCGCGCAGGCCGTTGTAATGTAGCACCGTCAGCATCGTCAGCAGCAGCGGCGTCTGGAGCAGATCGCGCGTACGGCTGTGGCGGTCGGTGGTGAGCTGCGCGATCAGTTCGTCGGCCGCTGCGGTGGCCTGCGGGTCGGTGAGTTCGGCGCGTCGGGCAAGCGCGACGTACCAGCTCTGCACAAACGTCCGCACTTGGCCAAAGGTCAGCGGCGCGATCGTGCGTTGCGCCCAACCATCGGCATCGGTCAGCTTCCAGTCACCGGGTTCGCGGTAGGGCGCCACGCGACTGGTCACCACGATCCGTAGCGCGTAGCGCGTCGCCAGGTCGCGGATCGCCTCGGCCGCACGGGCGCGCGGCGAGTGTTTGCCTTCGGGCGTGGCGGGCAATTCGTCGAGACCATCGAGCAGCAGGATGACGCCGCCACGACGCAGTGCCGGGCGCAGGTGCTGGCTCAGCCCGGTGGTCAGGCCGTCGATGCCGTTGAGTTCGCTGCCGAGCGCAGCGAGCAGCACCTCGGCGGGCTTTGCCTTCGGGTCGCGCAGCGCATCGTCGAGCTGGCCAAGCGCCAGCACCACTGGCACGGGTGGAGCGCCATCGCCGAGCGGGTTGGCCGCCCGGCCTTGCGCCGCCAGCGCCAGCTGCGTCGCCAACCAGCGTAGCACGGTGCTCTTGCCGCTCCCCGGTTCGCCGAGCAGCACCAGGCGTGGTTCGGCGCGCACGGCGTCGATAACCAGTTCGGGGCGCAGGATAGTTAGCGCGGTTTCCTCATCATCCAAGGGGTCGCGATCATCAAATACCTCTTCATCGTCTACGTGCGACGACGATTCAATAACCTGAATATCCCGCCATGAGATCCCCTTACGTTCTTCATACACTAGCGAAACATGCGGCGTTCGCACGCGTGGTGCCGATGCGTAGGCGGGGTCGACCGCCGCAGCGCCGCCGCAGCGCCGTACATACCGCTCCCAGAGCGCGCGCAGCCGTCCACGCTGCCCCTGGCGCTCGTGCAACACAATCGGTGGGTCGGTGGTCGTCAACTCGGCGTAGACCTCGTTCAGCTTTAGCGCGGGTGCCCGTTGCTGCTCATTGCCATCACGCGCGGTGCGCTGGATGCGTTCGAGGCGCAATTCCTGGCACATGCGCACCAGGCTGTCGAGATAATGGGCGAGCAACACGTCGCCGCGCTCCGGGCGCTGGTCGCCAAAGTAGTTGTTGGTCACATCCCCGACAATCTGGGTATTGTCGTGATTGTGCCCGCTGCCGCTGATGCCCAGCGCCGCCGCCCCGGTGCGCGGTGCCTGCTGGCGACTGCCGGCGATGGTGGCATCTTCGCTGGCACGGATATCGGCGATCGTACCGTCGCCCACGAGCGCGGCGAGTTCGGCGCGGGCGGCAGCAATACGCGCGGTCAGCGCACGGGCGGTGCTTGGCCGCGCGGTCGGCAGATCGGCGTCGAGTTCGGCGATCTCCTGCTGGAGCGCGAGGAGCTGACGGGCGCGGTCATCGGTCATGGTACAGCTTTCGGGTTCAGGGCACGGCGATGCGGCAGCCACAGGCGAGATCAGCGGTGTAGGGGGTCGGGTGGGTCATCGGCGGTGCGCCCACGCGCAGATGCTGCACCGTGCCGCCGCGCGGGTCGACGATCAGCACATCGGCGATGCCGTGCGCCAGGTAGAACGCCGCACCATCCGGGCCGAGGTCTTTCTCTTCATAGCCGACGCTCAGCACCTCGACGACGGCGGCAGGGAGCAGATCAAGCGCTTCATCAACTGCGGGCGGCACGCTGCAGAAGATCGCGATATCGGGGCGCTTCAGCGACGCATCGACGTCGGGGAAGCGGATGAGCACATCGGCGAGCGGAAAGCACGCACACGCGTCAGCCGCGCCACGTGATGGGCGGATACTGCGTTCGATGCGCTGCACCATCATCTGATGACGGCTGGCGGGACTCATCTCCCACTTCATCCGGCCGCGCACATACTCCAGCCGCACCGGCGCGCCACTGGCGGCGGTCTGCAGAATGAAGCTGTCAACGGCGAGCACGGTGGACATCGGCATTCCTGTGGCGTCGGGTGGCTGTTAACTGCATTGTAGCATGGCGCGCGGGCTGCGTGCTACAATGCTTGTAGATATACGATGCTGCGGTGCGCGATGCCGCGCGAGCAGCAGGAAGGAACGCCGGATGGATCATCAGACTTCAGAACCATCGTCCATCGTGGTCCGCACCGAACGCGGCCTCGCGATCCGTGGGACACGCGTGACGCTCTACAACATCCTCGACGGCCTTGCCGCGCAGTGGCCTGCCAAACTTATCCAGGATCGCTATAGCCTGTCCGAGGTACAGATCGCGGCGGCGCTCACCTACATTGCGGAACACCAGGCTGCGGTGTATGCAGAGTACGCCCAGGTGTTGCAGGAGGCGGAAGAGGCGCGGCAATACTGGGAGGAGCGCAATCGGCTGGAGCGCACGCCGTCGATTGTGGACACCCCGGAACGCGGCGCGTTCCGGGCAAAACTCGCCGCAGCGAAGGCGCGCCACGCCGCATGATTACGATCCTGGTTGACCACAACATGGAAGGGCAGGCGGCGCTGCTCGCGGGCACGCTCGTGACCAACGGCTGGCTGGAGGTCATCCCGATCCAATTTGTGCGCTTTACCGACGTTAATCTTGCGATCGACAGCAATGATCGTGTGGTCTGGCGCTTTGTGCAAACCCATCAGCTCATCCTGCTTACCGATAATCGCAGCATGAAGGGCGACGACTCGCTGGAACAGACGCGCGCGAGGAAAACACCACCGACGCGCTGCCAGTGATTACGGTCGGCAGTGTCGGCCGCCTGGATGAGCGCAGCTACCGCGAGTGCTGCGCCGAGCGTCTGGTCGAGATCCTGGTCGCGCTTGATGAGTATCGCGGCGCGCGCCGCATCTTCATCCCATAGTCGGTGCCGCCTCGGGAGACCTTTGAATTAGCGATGGGGAGCAATGTCATCACCGCCACGCACCAGCTGACGCTCACCATCGACGCGCGCACGCTCCCCGCGACGCTGACCTGGGAGGCGACCGGCATCGACAGCCGGGTAGGTGTTATGCATACCGCTAACACTCCGCGCGTGCGCCGTGCTAGAATAGGCATCAGAGGAACAACAGGAACTGCGCGATGATACAGGAAACCCCGCAGCACATGCTGGAACGCGCCCAGCAACTCGCGCCGGCCGATCAACGCTGGCTCGTTGTCCAGCTGCGCGAAGCGATCGAACGCACGGTGCCAGACCACGCATCCATCGACGAAGCGGTCGAGTGGTATCTTGCCGATGCCGTCAGCCTCGCGCGCGCCGCTGAGCTTGCCGGTGTGACACGCGGGGAGCTGCTCGACGTGCGCGCAGCGCGCGGTGCCACGCAACACCCGGTTGATTTCCGCAGCACGACGGAGATGGACGCGATCGCCGAACGGTTAGTGGTGCGGAGATCGTGATGACGCCGCAGCAGCGAGACACCATCTTCGCACCCTGAGAAAGGTCAGCCGCATCGCCACGCAGCAACTCACGCTCACCATTGACGCGCGCACGCTCCCCGCGACGCTGACGTGGGAGGCGGCCGGCATCGGCAGCCTGGTGAGCCGCTTCGCCCCGCCCTACGATGATGCGACGCTGCCGCTGGTGCTGCGCGCGCTTGATGCGCTCCAGTATCCGAACTATCCCACGCCGCTCACGCCTGGGCAGACCACGCGCTTTACCTTCACCTCCGACCAGCAGACACGTCTGGCGGCACACGGTCTGCGCGACCCGGCCAACGCCGCGCGTGTGCATCCCGATGCGCCGTACCTGGTGGGTCAGCAGCTGTACACGGCGCTGGTCGAGGATCCGGCGGCGCGCCAGGCGCTGGGCAGCGCGCGCAGTCTGGCGGTGGCACTCGGGCACACACTCGACGTGCGGCTGCGGTTTGGCGCAGCGGCCACCGCGCTCGCCGCGTTGCCCTGGGAACTGCTCTGGACTACCGGTGATGCGCCGACGCCGCTGCTGCTCGACGGCGCACGCGCCGGTTCGCTGGTACGCGAGATCCTGGTCGACGCGCCGCTGCCGCCCGCTGCACCCGTGCAACGCCCGCTCACGCTGCTGGTGATCGCGCCGCAGACCGGGATCGATGCTGCC
>JAYUYF010000154.1:0-1956 GCA_043752605.1 Roseiflexaceae bacterium | reverse complement strand
TGCCCGTGCTTTTGATGAATACGTATAAATGTAGCATCAATTTGCTAACTGATTGTACCAGAAAGACGGTGAAAACTCACTGATAATAAACAGGACGTGGTGCGACCTTGTACGTGACGCTACGATTGACCTGGTGAATATGCGAGGATCAGCATCATGGCTTTACTCTATCGAACATTGCTCGCGCCGCTGGCGTTGGTCTGCATCGTCGCAACGCTGGTTGTGGTACTCGTGTTGCCGCAGATCGGAAGCGTCACGCCTGCGTCGCAGGTATTGCCACTGGTGCCAAATCGCGGTCAGGCTGCTGCGGCCGTCGCGTATCAGGCGCAGGGTGCGCAGGGTGCACTGTTCTTCACGCCCGCTGAGGTGGTGCTCAGCACACGGGCACCCGGCAGCGATGGCGGGGTGCTGCGGCTCCAGTTTGCCGGTGCCGATCGGCCAACGCTGGTGCCCGATACCGAGCTGCCGACGCGTACCAATTACCTGCACGGCGATGATCCGGCGCACTGGCTACGCGATATTCCATCGTATGGCGGGCTGACCTACCGCGCGCTCTATCCGGGGATCGATGCCCATTACACCGGCACAGATGGCCGCCTCAAGAGTACGTATACGGTCGCGCCGTACGCCGATCCGGCGTTGATCCAGTTGCGCTATCACGGTGCGGCCGAGCTGCAACTCGCGGCAGGTGGCGGCCTCACGATGCTGCTCGGCGGCCAGCGGCTCAGCGAGAGCGCACCTGTGGCCTGGCAGGATCTGCCTGGCGGCCGTGTATCGGTCGTGGTACGGTTTGCTGTTGGTGAAGACGGACTCGTGCGCTTCACACTCGGCAGCTACAATCGCGCATTGCCGCTGGTGATCGATCCGCTGCTTGGCTACGGCACGTTTATCGGCGGTGCGGGCGATGACCGCGTCAACGATCTGGTCGTCGATGCGACTGGCAATGCCTATGCGGTCGGCACGACCTTCTCAGCCGATTTCCCCACCCAGGGTGCGCTCGACGCGACGCTCGGTGGCTCGACGGATGTCTTCGTCACCAAACTTGCGCCCGATGGCGCGACCGCGCTCTACAGCACGTATCTTGGTGGCAGCGCTACGGATCAGGGCCTCGGCATTGCGCTGGTCGGCAGCGATGCGGTCGTCGTCGGCCAGACGCTCTCAGCCAATTTCCCGACGGTGTCAGCCACACAGGCCACTGCGGCCGGTGGCGGCGATGCGTTTGTGGCGCGCCTGAACGCCAGCGGCAATAGCCTGGTGTTTGGTAGCTACCTCGGTGGCAACGGCGCAGATAGCGCCCTGGCCGTCGCGGCGCGTGGCGATGATCTGTACCTCACCGGCACAACGATCTCGGCCAACCCCACGCCGTTTCCAACCGTCAACGCCGTGCAGACCGCGCGGCAGGGTGGCGATGATGCGTTCTTCGCGCTCTATGACGAAAATGCGGGTAGCTACACGCTCAGCCACAGTACGTATCTTGGTGGTGGCGGCAACGATATTGGCCGCACAATCGCCGTCGCCAGCGATGGCACGGTCTACGTCGGTGGTGGCACCAGCTCGGATACCGTAAATGCGCCAAATTTCCCGGTGAGCGGCGGGGTCATCCAGCCCACCAAGAGCAATGTCGGCCGTGATGGCTTTGTCTCGCGGATCGTGATCGGGGCACCGCTCACATGGACCAATACCTTTGTGGGTGGTGCGCTCGCCGATGACGAGATCTACGGGCTCGATATCGGCAGCGGCGGGGTGTATCTCACGGGTTACACCCGCGCCAGCGATTTCCCGCTCGCCGCTGCCGCCGCCAGCGGGCCGTTGCGCACCAGCATCGGTGGCGCACAGGATGGCTTTGTCGCGCGGATCAGCACCGATCTGACGACCCGCAGCTACGCCAGTTTTCTCGGCGGCAGCGGCGATGACCAGGGCAACGCGATCACCGTCGCGGCTGGTGGCACCTACGCC
>JAYUYF010000153.1:0-1958 GCA_043752605.1 Roseiflexaceae bacterium | reverse complement strand
AATACGCGGTGCTGCTCGCCGACCTGCGTGCGAGTGCGCTGGCGCTTGGCACCATGCGCCCCGGCGGCCGCGAATTTGCTACTCCCGATACGGCGGGCCGCCCGCCGCCGCTGCCCGATGCGCTGCTGCGGCGTCTGGTGCGCGCCGCACGGCTGATCATCGCGCGCCCGGCGACATCTTACCGCCAGGTGCAGCAAGCAACGCCGCTGGCGCGGGCGCGCGGCCCGATCGACCTGGCGCGTCTGCGGCTCGACACGCTGCAGCCCGTGCCACCCGGCAATGCTGGCGGCGCGCTGCGCGAGGCGCTCGCTGGCCAGCTGCCCGAGACGCTGCCCGAACGCGGCAGCGTGCCGACCCACGATACCTACGAACAGCGGCTGCTCAAAGCCACGCTGACGCTGGCGATCACACACACTGCTGCCAGCGTGCCCCACGCGCTGATCCACCGCCAATTGCGTTCGCTTGCAGACGAGCCGCTGTTTGCCACGGTGGGCGCCCTGGGTGCGCCGCGCAGCCCGACGGCGCTGATGCGCCAACACCCGGCCTACCGCGCGGTGTATCAATGCTGGCGGGCGCTGCGCACCTTGCCGCGTTTCACCTTTGTCGGTCACGCATTTGCGCTCCAGATCGCCGATCTGCCCGAATTGTACGAGACATGGTGCGCGCTTCAGGCGGCGCTGGCGCTGGGTGCGTGCGGCACACTGCTGGAGCAACGCGCGGTGACGATCGCCGATGACGTGGTGACGCTGCAACTGCCGACTGCCGGGCCACTTGTGCGCGCGCAGTTTGGCGATGCCGAATTGACGCTCCTGCGGCGGCCGCGCTACACGCCAGAGGCAAACGGCTTTGGCTCGCTCGACGCCCAGACCTACATCCCCGATTTGGTGATCGGCATCGCACGGCCCGGTGTGGCGGACAGATTGCTCGTGCTCGATGCAAAATACCGTGTGAGCGATGATGGTCTGGGCGTGCCGGCCGATGCGCTGCGCGACGCCTACGCCTACCTCGGCGCGCTGGGCTACGACGGGCAGCGTGCGGCGATTGGTGCGCTGCTGCTCTACCCCGGCCAGGGTGCCGCCGAACAGTACGCTTCGGGTGTCGGGCTTGTGCCGCTGTTGCCCGGAGCCGTCAGCGCACTGGCCGAATTGCTGAGCCAGCTCCTGTCACCCTGAGCCTGCGCCGCCGCCTGACTCAGGATAACACACCACCTGCTGCGTTGAAGGTGTCGCCGCGCGGCGCAATGTCTCGCCCGCGAGGTTGTATCGGCATCTGCCGACGGGCGGCGTGGGATCGGGGCGGAGCGGGATTGTACGATACCGTTTAATGCGCGGTAGGGCGCGCATGGTGCGAAAAGCCGGTATAATCGTTCGGATAGGTGTTCGGCGGACGATTCGCCGTCTATGATCGCTACGGCAGGTGTTCGGCGGACGCGGTGCCGTCGAATCCATGTTCGGCGGCGCATTTCAAAGCCGTACTAGACGGATGCCAGAAAGAGTGCTAAGATCGTAAAGACTAATTTGTAATCTCAGGAAATGTATAGCAATATTATGTTGAGCTTCATCGACTCTCTAAAGGACACTATAGTCATGTCCATATGACGGGTGGTGCCGCTATAGAACACCTTCTGCCGCCAGAGGATGTGCTTCAACATTTACGAGAGTATGCTGTACAGCAAATGGCAACAGGCAATCACTCACCACATGCTTTTCTCGAATGGTTTACAGAAAACTTCTTTGATGAATATATCAGAGTTTGTTTTCTTCATCTTAGCAAACTTGGTATCATAGAGCAAACTAGTGGTCAACCACGGTGATTACGATGGATACAGCCGACGGAGTTTTGTGCGGGCGCGCGCACTGGTGAACTGCCACGTAACGGTCGCCTTTGCGGCATTCCGCGCCGTCGCCCACGCGGTGGTTTTGGCGCGCACGTCTTCCGCCGATGGCACCCGGGTCGAC
>JAYUYF010000152.1:0-5135 GCA_043752605.1 Roseiflexaceae bacterium | reverse complement strand
ACGATGGGCACATCGATCCCTGGCCGCGGCGTCGGCGTCGGCCGTGGCACAAACTCCGCGATCCCGGCCTCTTCGCTCACATGCCACACCACATCAGCCCCCGTAGGTCGAACTGAGAATTGAGAATTGAGAATGGCAACTTCGCATGTCAGCGTTTGCAATGCTCAATTTTTAATTTTCCATTCTCAATGTTCATGGAACCGCCGTCAGGCATTCGATAGTTGGCTCGCTCGCATCGGGCGCAATCGTGAGGATCGGCTGGCCACCCGAAGCGACCTCGCACCCGACCGCACCCGTATCGCCCACACGCGTGATCATAATTCGCAGCTCGCGCCCGGCAGGTGCGCGAAACCCGATCGCCCACGGCACCGGCACCGTGCGCTCTTCGATAAACCCAAGGTCGTTCACCATCGTAATCTGCGCCTGCGCCGCATCACCCGTCACACGGTACTCCACCCGCGCCGTGCGCGGCCCGAGTTCGGGTGTCTGCCGCTGTGGCAGCAACGCCACACCCACCACCGCCGAGACCACGACCACCACCGTAAGTGCTATCATTGTCAGCCGCACGCCACGTGGATTGGTATGCATACAACTCCCGCTTTCTTCACAATTTGGATTGTACCACGCCGCATTATAGAACACACGTTCGCGTAAGTATTTACACAAATGTTCGGATCTGGGCTTGATCTGGCGTTGCAATGCTGGTATAATCCAAACAAACGTTCAGCATTTTTGTTCGACTACACAAAGATTGCTGCTCCCCTCCCTACCTGTGGGGCAGGGCTGAGGGTGGGGGAAGAGAACGGAGCAACTCATGCGATCATTCCGCGAGCGCGAAGCACCGCTGGTGGCACCAGCACCGGCAGCGGTGCCCCCGGCGATCACGGCACCGATCGCGGTGATCGGCAGCCCGAATACCACATCGACGTTCACCGTCGATATCCTCGAGACCGCGCGCGAGCGCGCGCTCGACCACGCCTGGGTCACATTCGAGGTCGTCGAGCGCTTCAACGGCAAGGCCTACCGTAAGCGCGCGCTCTGCCAGCTCGGCGGGATCGTCACGCGCAATCGCTGGCACGAAGACCCGATTATCCGCGCGGTGATCAAGCATCAGGGTGCGCTGCCCGCGCTCTCGGGTGAGAGCGATCTTACCGCCGCACAGCTCTCGGCGCTGGGTGTCTTCTTGCTCGATGACCACGGCCACGTGGTGCGCCGCACGACGCTGAGCACGCCGCCGCCCTCGGGCACGCCGGTGTATCCCGCCGATGCCGCCACGCTCCAGGATCTGGTGCATACCGAACCCGGGATTTTCTATGGTGGCCAGAGCCCGGGCGATGGGTTGCCCGTGCCGCTCACCCTGCGCCACTTTGGCCACACCGATCAGGGCGGCTTTGGTGAGGCGGTGATGCTCGGCATCTTTGGCCAGACGCGCTCGGGTAAGAGCATCATGGCTGCGCAGTTGCTGGCCGGGTTCGCCGCCAACCCGCAGCTCGGCATCCTGGTGCTGGATCCGCAGGGCGAGTTTGGCCGCGACCGGTTTGCTGCCGGTGATCACCGCGTCGATTTCTCGATCCGGCGTCTGATGGGTGGGCTCAAGAACGCGCGCCCGGTGCAGGTCTTCACCACCGACGAAGTCGCGCTCGAAGGTGCCGAGGCGTTCACCGAGTTGCTGCGGCGCGCGGGTTTTTTCGAGAGCCTCGGGTTCAAGGGTGCGGGCAAAGAGCGCGAGGCCGCCGAACGACTGGCCGGGTTGCTGAGCGAATTGACCGATTCGCAGGGCAGCCGCCGCCACGTCCGCGATCTGTCGCCGCTCGATCTGCCGCTGCTCGTCAAGGATCTGGCGCGCTATGCCGATGTGATCTACGCCAGCAAACCCGGCATCGCACCCGGCGAAGGGCAACGCGCCGCCGATGTGCTGGCGCGATTTCAGCTGGATCAGTCGCGGCTACGCCGGATCTGGGACGAAGCACAAACCTGTTTTCGTACCAGCGATGGCCGCATCCCGCTCTCGAAGCTGATCGAGCGTGTGCTGCACGACCGGGCGATCATTGTCTTGTCCTTTGCGCAGGATGGTGCCGACCGCACGCCCTATTTCTTGCTCAACGAAATTCTCACCCGCCTGCGCAACGTGATCCACCGCTCGTTTCAGGGCGGGCAGACCTCGAACGCGCTGGTGCTGCTCGATGAAGCGCACCTGTTTGCGGGCGAGCACGCGGGCGAAAGCGCCGATGGCGCGCGGGTGAAAACCCTGCTCGCACAGAGCATCCGCATGACGGGCAAGTATGGCGTCGGCTGGTTCTTCGTCACGCAGACGCTGCACGATTTTGATAAAACGATTTTGCGCCAGCTGCAGGTCAAGATCTTTGGCCAGGGCTTTAAGCTCGGCGCAGACCGCGAGTACGTCGAGAGCGAACTCGGCAAAGAGGGCTTCCAGCGCTACTGCTCGCTGCCCGACCCCAAACGCACCGGCCGCTACACCTTCATGATCTCCGGCCCGATCGTGGCACTCGGCAGCATGGGCACACCACTGGTGATGCAGGGCTTCCGCAACGTCGATGATCTCGCGCGCGCCAACCCGCACTGCTTCGACGATCTCTGATCGGGCGGCGGCGACGCGGTGCGGCTTCGCTCCCCCGCTCCGTCACGGAGCGGGGGTTGGGGCGTGAGGTCGCCTCGATGGTACAATATCCCACGAGACAGAGCGAGCGGAGGAGAAGCCCGATGATCACACGACCGCGACCGGTGCTTTTGATGGTACGCGATGGCTGGGGCGAACGCGATGCGACCGAGGCCAATGCGGTAAAACTGGCCCACGCGCCAAACGATGACCGCTGGCGTGCAACTTGCCCGATGACGCTCGTACGCGCGGCCGAACAGTGGGTCGGGCTCCCCGCCGGGCAGATGGGCAACTCCGAGGTCGGGCACACCAACCTTGGTGCGGGCTTTGTGGTACGCCAGGATATCACCGTGATCGATGATATCATCGCCGATGGCAGCTTCTTTTCAAATCAGGTGCTCGTGCAGGCGTTCGATGCCGCCGCACAGCGCAGTGCCGCCGTCCATCTGATCGGGTTGCTTGGCAGCGGTGGCGTCCATAGCCACAGCAATCATCAAAAGGCATTGCTCGAATTCGCCAAACGGCGTGGTGTCACGCGCGTCTACCTCCATCTCTTCACCGATGGCCGCGATACCATGCCGCAGAGCGCTGTCGACTTCGCGCGCGACCTGATGCTCTTTATGGAGGCCAATGGCGTTGGGCGAGTGGCGAGTATCGTGGGCCGCTATTATGCGATGGACCGCGACAAACGCTGGGAGCGCGTCAAGCTCGCCTATGATCTGTTGGCGCATGGTGTGGGTGAGCCTGCAACAGACCCGCTGGCCGCCATCCAGCGCTCGTATGCCGCTGGTGTCACGGATGAATTCATCAGGCCGGTGGTGCTCGTCGATGCCAACGACGCGCCGGTGGCTACCGTGCAACCCGGCGATTGTGTCGTCTCGTTCAACTTCCGCAGCGACCGCGGCCGCGAGATCACACAGGCGTTTGTCTCGCCCACCTTCAGTGGGTTTGCCCGCGCGCAGATTGCCGATCTGACATATATTACGATGACCGAGTACGAGAAAAACATGCCAGTACAGGTCGCCGTACAAAACGACGATGTCGAGCTACCGCTCGCGCGCGTACTCAGCGAAACGGGCAAGACCCAGTTTCACGCCGCCGAGACCGAGAAGTACCCGCACGTGACCTTTTTCTTCAACGGTGGCCGCGAACAGCCGCACGCAGGCGAGACCTGGGTCGTGAACCCATCGCCAAAAGACGTCGCAACCTACGATCTCAAGCCCGAGATGAGCGCCTACGGCGTACGTGATAGTGTGCTCGAAGCCATCGCCAGCGGTACGTACGATTTCATCCTGGTCAACTTTGCCAACCCGGATATGGTCGGCCATACCGGCGTGCTACCGGCGGTTATTCGCGCCTGCGAGGTCGTCGATGCGTGCGCAGGGCAGATCGTTGATGCCGTCGTCGCTGCGGGCGGTGTGGCGCTGGTGATGGCCGATCACGGCAACGCCGAGCTGATGATCGATCCCGCGACGGGCGGGCCGCACACGGCGCATACCACCAACCCGGTACCGCTGCTTGTGATTGCTGCGCCGGGCCTCGGTCTGGGCAAAGGCGAGATCACACTGCGCGCCGATGGTCGTCTGGCCGATCTCGCGCCGACTGTGCTCGATTTGCTCGGCGTGGCGCAACCCGCTGCGATGACGGGTAGTAGCCTCATCGCCCCAACCTGATCCACGCAGGTACGTTTTGTGCCAATACGGTCTCTACACACCAGCGAAGTACACCGCGTGCTTCGCTGATCGTATGTAGGAACCACCATGATGATCGACTATCGTCGGCTGCTCGCCTTCTGCATCTGCCTGTTCCTGGTAGCGTGCACAGCAAATCCGCCTGCCACCCCGGGTACACCACTGCCGACACGCGTACGGCCCACAATTGTGCCCTCGTCAGCGCCACAACGCCCGCCACCCTCGGTCGTACCCTCGTCCACGCCACGGGCGACGACACCTACCGTGATTACAGTCACCGAGCGCCCCACAGCTGAACCAGTGGCACGAACGACACCCAGCGATGAGCTTCTGGCAGACGAACTGCTGGTGGCTATCAACAGCTTCCGCACCAATGATGAGTGCCCGGCCCTCACGCGCGAACCGACCGTCGCGGCCGTGGCGCAACAACACGCTGCCGAGCTGGCTGCCACCCGCCGTATTGATCACCGCAGCGCGGACGGCGCGACCCTCGATCAGCGCCTGGCACGTGCGGGCTATCAGACTGAGTATGCGGGCGAAAACATCGCCGCTGGCTACCGCACCGCCTCTGAGGTAATCGCGATCTGGACCGAGGGCGATGAATACCCCAATGGTGACCATCGCCTCAATATGCTTACCTGCGCATATCGTTATGTGGGTATTGGCCTCGCGCGCGCCGACGATGGCTACCCGTACTGGGTGCTAAACATGACGCGCTGATCAGGATGGGCTGCCCCGCAACGGGCGGGCGCAGGGGCGCGGCGGGCGCAGGGCGGCGCGGGCGGCGCAGGACGCAGGGCGCGGCGGGCGATCCCCACAAGTACGGG
>JAYUYF010000151.1:0-11943 GCA_043752605.1 Roseiflexaceae bacterium | reverse complement strand
GAATTATGCTCAAGCTCAGCGGCGAGGCACTCGCCGGGCAGGGCCGCGAAAACGCGCTCGACGCAGATGTGCTCGATTACTTTGCCGAGGAGATCGCGCGTGTCTATGCACACGGCGTTGAAGTTGCCGTCGTCCTCGGCGGCGGCAACATCTGGCGCGGTGGCAAAGCCGCGATCGCGCGCGGGATGGACGCCGCCCAATCGCATTACATGGGTATGCTCGCCACAATCATCAATGCGCTCGCGCTGCAGGATGCGCTCGAACGGCGGGGCGTCTTCACCCGCGCGATGACCGCTATCCAGATGGATGAGGTCACCGAGCCGTATATTCGGCGGCGCGCCACCCGTCATCTTGAGAAGGGGCGCGTGATCATCCTGGCGGCCGGCACAGGTAACCCCTATTTCACCACCGATTCGGCCGCCGCGCTGCGCGCCGCCGAGATCCACGCCGAGATTATCCTGATGGCGAAGAATGGCGTCGATGGCGTGTATAGCGCTGATCCGCGCCGCGAGCCCGATGCAACGCGCTTTGAAGAGCTGACGTTTATGGACGCATTGAGCCGCGGCCTGACCGTGATGGATAGTACTGCGTTGACGTTTTGTATGGACAATAATATCCCAATTATTGTGTTTGACCCGATGGTGCCCGGCAACATCGAACGAATCGTGATTGGCGAGCGCGTGGGTACGCTTGTACGCAATGCGCCCCAGATCGCCGTACAGTAGGAGGACGCTATGGTTCAGGACGTTCTACGTGACCTCGATACCAGGATGAAAAAATCGGCCGAGGCGCTACGCCACAACCTTGCGACCGTACGTACCGGCCGCGCGACACCCGCGCTGGTCGAGACAATGCCCGTCGAGGCGTACGGTGATACGATGCCGCTCAACCAGCTCGCCAATATCGCCGCCCCCGATGCACGCATGATCACGATCCAGCCATTTGACGCGAGTATGGTCAAGCCGATCGAAAAAGCTATCTCCAATTCGGATCTGGGTCTGAATCCCTCGAACGATGGGCGCATGATCCGGCTCATCCTGCCGCCGCTCACCGAAGATCGCCGCCGCGAATTGACAAAAACCGTGCGCACGCGCGTCGAAGATAGCAAGGTGGCGATCCGCAATTTGCGCCGCGATGCGATCGATGAGCTCAAGATGTATCTCGACGAGAAGGAGATCTCTGAAGACGACCAGCGCCGCGGCCAGGAGAAGGTGCAGGAGATCACCGATAAGTATGGGCGCGAGCTTGACCATATCGGTGCCGCCAAAGAGGCGGAAGTCATGGAGATTTGATCAGGCGATGAGCATCGAGCGCGGGCCACTGGTTCCGCAGCATATCGCGATCATCATGGACGGCAACGGGCGCTGGGCACAGCGCCGTGGGTTGCCGCGCCTCATGGGCCACCGCGCTGGCACCGAAAATATTCGGCGCATCGTGCGCGCGTGTGTCGATCAGGGCGTCGCACACCTGACGCTCTACGCGTTCTCGACCGAAAACTGGTCGCGGCCATCACCTGAGGTGAATGGCCTGATGCGGATCCTCGCCGAATTTATCGACCGCGAGACCGAGAATCTGCGTCAGGAAGGTGCACGTATTCGGCACCTCGGGCGGCTGCACGAGATCTCGCCCGATCTGGTACGGCGTATCGAGTTTGCTCAGCACCAGACACGCGAAAACACCAAAATCACGCTTGCCGTCGCCTTCAATTATGGTGGCCGTGCCGATATCGTCGATGCGGCGCGCGCGATCATCGCCGAACACGGTACGCCCGACGCGATCACGGAGGAGCGGCTCGCCGCACATCTCTCGACAGCCGGGATGCCCGATCCTGACCTGATCATTCGTACCGGTGGCGAATGGCGGCTCTCAAATTTCCTGATCTGGCAGGCGGCCTACAGCGAATACTGGTCGACACCAGTCTTCTGGCCCGAATTTGGTCCTGACCAACTCGCGGAGGCGATCGGCGATTACGGCCGCCGCCAGCGGCGGTTTGGCGGGCTGATTGACGACCAGTAGCCCCCTCGCACAACGGCTGCTGAGCGTCGCTGCGCTGGTGCCACCACTCGTGGCGCTGATCTGGTGGAGTGTCTGGAGCAACGCGCTGCTGGTGGCATTGGTGGCCGCGCTGGCGCTGCGTGAGTTGTATGCTGCCTGCCGCCAGACCGGCCACGACCCTGGCTACGCCAGCGGTATTGCGCTCGCATGCGCGCTGGTCACCGCAGCCACGCTCCAGCCCTTCGCCAGTGTCAACCTGACCCAGATTGCGCTGGCGGGTGGCGTGATGCTGACACTGACAGGCGGCATGGCGCGCCGTCCGGCTCCCGGTGGCCTGGCATCCTGGGCGATCACGTTTGCTGGTGCATGCTATATCGGCGGGACATTGGCGTTCACCATCGTGCTCCGGCAACTCGATACCCCGCTCAGAGCGGCACCACTCGCTGATCTGGGCATGCAGCCCGGCGCAGCGTGGCTCTCGTCGGTGCTACTGATGACCTGGGGGGGCGATGCAGTGGCGTATTTTGTCGGTCGTCAGTTTGGGCGTCACCCGCTCGCACCCAGCCTCAGCCCACGTAAATCGTGGGAGGGTGCCGCTGGCGGGCTGGTGGGATCGGCGCTACTGGGCATCTGCTGTGTCTGGCTGTGCGGGCTGCCGATCGCGTTCTGGGGTGGCGCGCTGCTCGGGCTCGTGACGGGTGTGGCCGGGCCGATCGGCGATCTGGTCGAATCGATGATTAAACGCCAGATCGGCCTGAAGGATGTCGGCTCGATGATTCCCGGTCACGGTGGGCTACTCGATCGGATCGATAGCATCCTGTTTGCCGTTCCCGCCGGATATCTGCTCGCTGTGCTGCTTACTTCGTGAGCGGCGAATCGCTCGGGCCAAGGATGCGGTTTGTCAGGTATAGCGCAAGCCGCGCTGCCAGGGCCGTCAGCGCCAGGCTGAGCACACCGTAGACGATCCGCCGCAACTGGTCATCGTTCTTGTTCATTGTTTCTCCCTCATCTCCTTACACACGAGAATCAGTGACGGCACGCAACGCCGCATCGGCACTGTGGCGTGCCGCCTGTACTGTATCGTCTGACAACGTGCCCGGCACCAGAATGCGCCCGGCATCGGTCGGTACGTCGGCAGGCGGGCGGCGTTCGCTCAGACGCAACATCAGCACCGCACCCGCCAGCGCACCGACAAGCAGGCCAGCGATCAGCATGATATCATCGTCGCTCTGCTGCGCATTGTGTGTTCGTTTGCTCATACGGATATTGTACCCGCTGTCGTGCCCGAGCGTCAAATTTCGCGTGTGTTTGGCGTGCGACGGCTGGTGCTATAATGCGCGCTATGCAATCAGAACCCCCTATGATCGAACCCGAAGATGAATCGGTGTTGCTCGCCGCCGCACTGGCCGCCGTGGCACTGCTCTACGAATCCGAGCGTGTGGCCGCCAGTAACGCTGCGCGCCGATCAGCGTGGCGCAGCGCGGCGCGCGGCGGCGAGAGTTGGGGAACCGCCGACCGTGACGCGTGTGCCGCAACGTAGGGCCTACGACGGCCCTACGATGGGCGGTGATCGACGAGAAAAGGACGATTATGTTCGAGACCGTGCTGGTGGCGAATCGCGGTGAGATCGCGCTGCGGATCATGCGCGCCTGCCGCGAACTGGGGCTGCGTACGGTGGCGGTATACAGCGAGGCGGATCGCGCCGCGCCACACGTGGCCTACGCCGATGCAGCCTACCTGATCGGCCCGCCGCCCGCGCCGCAGAGTTACCTGCGCATCGACGCGATCCTTGATGCGGCGCAGGCGGCGGGCGCGGGCGCGATCCACCCCGGTTACGGGTTTCTGGCCGAGAACGCCACGTTTGCCCGCGCTGTCGAAGCGGCCGGGCTGGTGTTTGTTGGGCCACCGGCGGCGGCTATGGCGCGCATGGGTGGCAAGACCGCCGCGCGGCGCGAGGCGATCGCGGTGGGCGTTCCCGTCGTCCCGGGGACGACCGCACCGGTGGCGACGCTGGCCGAGATGCAGCATCTCGCAACGGAATATGGCTACCCGGTGGCGATCAAGGCTGTGAGCGGCGGCGGCGGGCGCGGCTTCCGCGTGGTGCGCAGCCCGGAAGAATTACCCGCTGCCTACGAGAGCGCCGCGCGTGAGGCCGAAGCCGGTTTTGGCAACGCCGAGGTCTACCTCGAGACCTACCTCGATGATCCGCGCCATATCGAGATCCAGATCCTCGCAGATCGTTTTGGCAATGTCATCCATCTCGGCGAGCGCGAATGCTCGATCCAGCGTCGCCACCAGAAGCTGATTGAAGAATGCCCCTCGCCCGTGCTTGGTGCGGTGCTACGCGCCGAAATGGGTGCGGCTGCCGTGGAATTGGCGCGCGCGGTGGGCTACGTCAGCGCTGGCACAATCGAGTTTATGTTGCAAGCTGGCAGGTATTTTTTTCTCGAAATGAACACGCGCATCCAGGTCGAACATACCGTGACCGAAATGGTCACCGGTGTCGATCTCGTGCGCGCCCAGCTGCGAATCGCGCGCGGTGAGCCGCTCTGGCTGCGTCAGGAAGATGTGAGCTGGCGCGGCCACGCGATCGAGTGCCGAATCAACGCGGAAGATGCGTCGGCTGGCTTTCGCCCTGCGCTCGGCACCCTGACAAGCTACCACGAGCCGCAGGGGCTGGGGGTGCGCGTCGATGCGGCGGCACACACTGGCTACACAATTGGGCCGCACTATGATTCGCTGATCGCGAAGCTGATCGTCTGGGGGGCGGATCGCACCGAGGCGATCGATCGCGGCCGCCGGGCGCTGGCCGATTATGCGATCACTGGATGCGGCACAACGATTCCCTTTCACCGGCTGGCACTGGCGCACCCGGCATTTGCGGCGGGGGAGACGACGGTCAATTTTATCCCGCGCTATCTGGCCGATCAACTGGCCGCACTACCTGCCGCACCCATCGGTACTGCGGTTGATCAATCCCCCGCGCGTACGTTCGATGTCGAAGTGGGCGGGCGGCGTTTTGCGGTGCGCGTGGCCGAGCCTGCAGCAGCGATCACTGGCGGAACACCAGCGCGGCGGGCCGCACCCACGCGGCGCACCGCAGTGAGCAACGCCGATGCGATCGTCAGCACGCTCCAGGGTACGCTGGCGGCGGTCAAGGCAGCGCCCGGCCAGCAGGTCGCGGCGGGCGAGGTGCTCTTTATCATCGAGGCGATGAAGATGGAGAACGAGATCGTGGCTCCACGCACGGGCCAGATCGCAGCGGTTCACGGCGAACGTGGGGCGAGTGTCGAGCCAGGTATGCTATTGGCCACGCTCGAACCAGCGGCCTGATACAGATTATTGCGCGAAAGGAAATGACGATGACAGAAATCTTTGCCGCAAGCCTTACACCGTTTACCAGCGGCGGCGCGGACGTCGACCACGGCTGGATCCCGGCGCATCTCCGCTGGCTGGAATCGCACGGGCTGAGTGGTGTGGTGCCGTGCGGGACAACCGGCGAAGGACCTTCGATCGGGTTCGCCGAGCGCATGGCGGTGATCGATACCGTCCTTGCCCACCGTGGCGGGCTGAAAGTCATCCCCGGCACCGGCTGCGCGGCGCTGCCCGATACAATCGCGCTGACGCGCTATGCACTCCAGCATGGTGCCGATTCGGCGCTGGTACTGCCACCATTTTTTATCAAGGGCATCAGCGATGCTGGGCTGCTGGCCTATTATCGCGCGGTCTGCGATGCCTTACCAACAGGTGGCACCATTATGCTCTACCATATTCCACAGGTGAGCAGTGTGCCGATCTCGGCCGAGGTCATCGCCGGGCTGTTGGCGAGCCACCCCGACCGTATCATGGGGCTAAAAGATAGCGCGGGTGACCCCGACCACACGGCGATGCTGATCATACGCTTCCCGCAACTCCGGATCTACACTGGCAGCGCGGCCGGGTTCGCGCGCGCGCTCGCCGATGGTGCGGCGGGTGGCATCTTTGCCGTCGCGAATGCGTTTCCGCAGACCATGTGTGCAATCGCCGCCGGTGAAACTGGAGCGCAGGAGCGCGCGGCCGTGATCAGCACCATGCTCAAAAGCTACAGCCCGATCGCCGCGCTCAAAGCCTTGCTGCCGCACCTGGCCGGGCTGCCAGCGAGCGCAGTACGGCCGCCGCTGCTCGATATGACGGCCAACGAGATCACGACGCTCGCCGCCAGCATCAAGGCGTTGCCGTGAATCTTGCGCCCACGCGGCTGAGTGCAGCCGAGGTACAGCGCGGGCTGCGATACTCGATTATCGAGGGGGTGAGGTCAGCAGGGCGCAACCTCTCTGAGATCTGCTGATGAACCGGGCATCGGCCGCAGGTCGTGGCGCATATATTGCAAGATATGTAGTGTTCGCTAGCCTGAGTAAACCTACGCTGTTTGTGTTTACACACATGCTGTGAGTTGCCCACAAACTGCACACAAATGTGTGCGTTTTTCCCCGAGAACAGCGAGACGCTGTGGTACAATATTGAGAAGAAGTGCCCAGGCAAACTACTACCACAAGCTGGAGACCATATGAGCCGTATCCTCGATCGTAACTCAGCCCTGGCTGATATGCTCCGCGATCTCGTACCTGAACGTACGACCGGCCACCTGTCGGCCGGCGCGCTGTGTTATACACCTGATGATCTAGCGAGCGAGATGTTGCTGGTCGTGCAGGGGCGTGTCTCGCTCAGCTTGCGCGAGCCAGAAGGCCGCGCATTGCATCTGCGTGCGATCGAAGCCAGTCAGGTGTTTGGTCATAGTGCCGTCACCGGCGATGATTGCTACGATACCTTTGCCACCGCAGCGGTGCCGACGACCGTCATCCGCATGCCCGCCGCTGCGGTGCGCGCTGCGGCGCTTCGCGATGCCGGGTTGGCGCTGGCGTTGCTCCAGGATATCGGCCAGCACCGCATCACGGTTGGGCTCAAGCTCGAGGAGGTGGCGTTCAAATCGGTACCGGCGCGGCTCGCGTCGCTGCTGCTCGATATGGCGCAGACCCACGGTGGAACAGTAGCGCAGGTTCTGCCGCGGCTTAGTCATCGTCAGCTCGCTGAGATGATCAACGCCTACCGCGAGACCGTCACCAAGGTGATTAATCAATTCCGGGACGCGCGCCTGCTCGAAATTGACGCTTCGACGATCCGGCTGGTCAATATGCACCGGCTCGAGGAGCTCGCGCAGGGGTAATGGTGGGGCAAAGCATTGATGGATATGTCAGACATATCCGTCAATGCTTTGTCCTTCGTCACCCGCGATTGATCGCCAGCAGATCACTCAATACCGCGAACCCGGTCGCCACACCACCCGCCCCCGGCCCAATCAACGTCACATCACCCAGCAGATCGGTCGAATATGTCAGTGCGTTTAGCGCCCCGGCAACGCCAGCGAGCGGATGCGTCAGCATTAGTCGCTCGGGTTCAACACGCGCGCGCACGGTTTGACCATCACGCCAGACACTGGCAATCAGCTTGTAACGCTCACCCGCACTGGTGGCAGCCGCTACCATCTCGCGCGTGATGCCGGTGATGCCGGTAGTCTCGACCTGCTCGGGGAACAGCTGCGTACCAAACAGCACATTCGCCAGGATGGCTGCCTTCCCCGCCGCATCGACGCCCTCGACATCACCCGATGGGTCGGCTTCGGCGTACCCAAGTCGCTGCGCTTCCGCCAGCGCATCAGCGTAGCTGCCGCCGCGCTCCATCTGCGTCAGAATAAAGTTGGTCGTGCCGTTGACGATCCCCTGCACCGATTGAATATCACAGCCCGCCAGCGCGCGCTGGCCAAGCCACAAGGCGGGGGTACCGCCCATCACGGTCGCTTCGTAGCCAAAGACGAGTTGGTGTTGTGCCGCCAGCGCCTGCAACTCGGCAAAGTGCCGCGCGACCGGGCCTTTATTTGCCAGTACCACGTGCATGCCACGTGCGAATGCCGCGCGTACGTGGCTGGTAGCCGGCTCGGCCGTCGCCATATCGGTCGGGCTGAGCTCGACGAGCACATCAGCAGCTGCCTGTGCGATCAGATCAAGCGGCATCAGTGTACCCGCACCGGGCAGCGTGTCAAAGCTCGCCAGCAACGCGGCCGGGTCGTAGCCTTCAGGATTCACTAGCGAACCGCGCGTACGAGTCGCTACAGCGGTGATCTGAAAGCGCGCGCCGTACTGCTCGGCGATCCGCGCGCCGTGATCGCGCAGGATGCGCGCCAACCCCTGGCCGACTGCGCCAAAGCCGATCAGCGCCAGCCGGTAGAGCTGTGGACTAGCCATCGGTGACCGTCACCTTCAGCATCTGCTCGCCGGGTGTCGCCGGGTTGGTATCGGGGTCGCGCAGCGGAATATTGAGCGCAATATCGAGCCCTTCGGTCACTTCGCCAAAGATCGTATACTGACCATCGAGCCACGGAGCCACCGCCGTCGTGATAAAGAACTGCGAACCGGCACTATTCGGGTCTTGTGAGCGCGCCATCGCCAGCAGACCTGGCTTGTCAAAGATCGTCGCCGCAGAGAATTCGGCCGGCACACTGTAGCCGGGGCCACCCATGCCGGTGCCGGTCGGATCACCACCCTGTGCCATAAATTGCGGCAATACGCGGTGCCACGTCAACCCATCGTAGAAGCCCTCGCCGGCCAGAAACCGGAAGCTGTTGACCGTCTGCGGCGCGAGATCCGGGCGCAGCCTGACGACAATATCGCCACGTGGGGTGGTGATCGTCGCGGTGTAATTCTTCGCCGGGTCGATTGTGAGCGGCGGCGCAGCGGCAAATTGTGGCTTCTCGCCGACGGGAGCGAGCGTCGCCACCGGCGCGGCCGCTGTATCGGGCGCGGTCGTCGCTTCGGCCTGGAAAGGTAGCGCCGTCGGCGCGCTGGCCGTCTCGCCACCAGATGTTGCAAAAAGCGAAGCGACGATCGCCGCCAGGATGCCAAAGACGACGACGGCCGAAATGATCACCGCCGGGGTATTCACCCGCTCGCCGACAACTTCTGGCGTGACCAATGTCGGTGGGCTCGGCTTCTTTGTCGGTTCAGGGTTACGGGGTTTCTGCGCCACGCGATACTCCTTGTGTGTATAGTCAAACTGCGCCGCACGATGCGGTGCCCGATATTATACACGTTCGATCCGCAGCTCTGCCGCGCCAGGGTCTTGCAGTACACAAAAAAGGCGGTATACTCTTGTGCAGATGCGGCAAAATGCCGTATAGAGTGTCAACGCCGGAAACAGGAGCCGTATATGTCGCAGCAGGATCTGCTCAATCTGTTGGAAGAAGGGATCGAGAACGGTCGGATCTCGCCCGCGCTCGCCGCATTTATCGCCGCCGATGTACTGGGCGTCGAGCCGGAGGAAACCGAGTTTGCCGAGCTGCTCGGCGCGGATCTCACGATCGTTTAGGAGCTTCTCACACTCCACGGTCAACACAATGCCCCCGCCGTGATGATGGCGGGGGCATTGTGTTGCTCAGCGATATTGAGCCGCCGGGGTGAGGGGGCAGCGAGCCCGCTCCTGAGCGATTGCCTACGGCAGCGTACCACCGCCAAAGTCATCGAAGATCGCCCGCCGTGCCTGGTGGAACCAGACGCCGATCCGCCCGCCACGCGGGTTGAAGTAGGCCTGGTCGTCCGCGTTGAGCGTGATCGTGCGCAGGAGCACACCATTGCGGTACAGCTGAATACTGCCATCCGCAAGCGCGCGCGCACCGAGCTGGTCGCCACTCACGAACGTCGCCTGGAAGCTTGGGTATACCACCCACCCGATATCGCGACGGAACGTCGCCACCTGGAGGGTACCGGTGTTATCAAGAGCTTTCGCGTCGTACTGAATTTCAATCAGCGCGTCGTAGCCCCGTGAACCAACTGCTTGCACCTTGAGATTCAGGTTGTGTTCGGCGTCGCGCGTGTCAATATTGGTCAGCGTCACAAACGCTTCCTGAGAGGGGCCAAAAACCGCTGGGTTCCAGTTAATCGGTCCATCGCTCTGTACTGTCACCTGATTTCTCAGGATACTGTACGATTCAAGGAACACACTCCACGATGAACCGAGATTACCATCTGCACGGTTAAAATCGTCGAGCAATCCTGTATGCGGGAAGCTCGTGCGCGTCGGCGTTGCCGTGCGCGTCGGTGTCGTTGTCCGCGTGTTTGTCACCGTGCGCGTCGGTGTTGATGTCCGCGTGTTTGTCACCGTGCGCGTCGGTGTTGATGTACGCGTGTTTGTCACCGTGCGTGTCGCCGTTGATGTGCTCGTGCTCGTCGCCGTGCTCGGCACCACTGTCGCCGTGTTTGTGCTCGTGCTCGTCGCCGTGCTCGGTACCACTGTTGGCGTGTTTGTGCTCGTCGCCGTGGCGCTTGGCAAACTCGTCGCCGTGTTTGTGCTCGTCGCCGTGGCGCTTGGCAAACTCGTCGCCGTGTTTGTTGCGGTCGGCTCAGCCGTATTTGTTGGCGTGGCCGTTGGCTCAACGATCGGGTCAAACGTCTTGGCGATCGCCACGCCCTCCGGCCGACCGGTAAACGACTTGCGGTCGCTGCCGGGTGCGACCTCGCGCGCATCCGCGCTCAGGTTGCGCAGTAGCCCAAGCGAAGTTATCGCTGCCGGGTTGGTGATGTCGAGCACCAGTGCGGCACCTGTCTCCTCCATACCGACGATTGCGATTGCCCGCCCGTCAATCACGGTGACATCGATGCCCTCAGGATCGGGCTCACCATCATCGAAGGGGAAGCTCAGATCATCAGCCGGGCTTCCGCTGGTGTTGCCCAGGCCGTTGCTGCCGCTGCTGCCGGGTGTCGTGTCGACCGGTACCGGCAGGTACTCTTCGATCCGCGAGCTGCTGAGCAGCGTCGCGATACCCGTCGTCGAGATGCTAAAGATCGAGACCGACTGGTCTTCCTCGTTGGCCGTCGCTACGTAGTTCTGGGTGCCGATGCGGTAAGCTGCCACACCGTCTGGCTCGGCCTGCACCACGCTGCCACCGCCGCCGAGGATCGTGAAGCGCTTGATGTCGGTGATCGTCGCCGTGGCGAGATCCACCACCACCAGCGCGCCGTCATTCGCCGGATCCTGGATGGTGAAGATCCCATACGCGCTGTCGGGCGTAATCGCGGTGTACTCCGGCTCGACACGCGTCAGGTCGGTGTAGCCGTTGGCGGCGAATGTGCCAATCGAGACGGTGTTGACCGTGCCGTTCGCCAGATTGATGACACTAAAGCTGCCCACCGGGCCGCCGACAGCACCACTATCATCAGCTTCGTTGGCGATCAGCGCATAGCGGCTGTTGCGCGCAATGCTAATGCTGTCCGGGTTCGGGCCAACCGTGAAGAACGCCGGGTCAAAGGTATTGGTCGCCAGATCGAACCGGTAGACACGACCGTTATTTGCGCCTGGTGCCGTCGGATCGAGCACCGTGACGAGTGCGTAATCGCCCTGCGGTCGCACCGCGACGCTGCTCGGCTCACCGCTGTTGGGTGTCGGTACTGAGGTAAGCAGTGTCGGTACCCACGGGTCAGTGATGTCGATCACCAGCAACGCGCGGTCGCTGCCGTCAACACCACCCGAGTTGGTGACCAGCAATTTCGTACGGTCTGGCGTAAAGGTTGGGATCTCGGCCGTGGTGCGGCCGGTGTCAAAGCTGTTGAGCAACACGCTGCTGCCATCGGCACGTACACCAATGATCGCAACCGTGCCGCGGCCAGCGCGCGCCGTCGCTGCGGCGAGGTTGGTGCATTCGCCCGCGATAGTGACAGTGCGATTGCACTCGCTCGCCACGGCTGCCAGCGTCACAAAGTCGCTGACCACACCGTTGCGCGCGGCTGCCACGCTCACGCTATCGCCGATCGTCGTTGTGCCGTTGCTCAGCGTAGCGGTGAAGCTGCTGGCACCCGGATTAAAGCTCTTGACGTTGAGCGCAATGCTGCCGTTGCCAGCCGCCACCGCACCCAGGTTCCAGGT
>JAYUYF010000150.1:0-1966 GCA_043752605.1 Roseiflexaceae bacterium | reverse complement strand
ACTACGGTGATGGGAAAGTCGCGCGGGATGCGGGCGCCGCCGTTGTGCGCCGCGCCTACGAACTTGGGATCAACTACTTCGACCTCGCCGATGTCTACGCCAAGGGCACGGCCGAGGAGCAGATGGGCGAGATGCTCAAGGAGTACAGCCGCCATACGCTGGTGATCGCCACCAAAGCATTCTGGCCGATGAGCGATGAGGTCAACGACCGTGGCCTCTCGCGCAAGCACATTTTCGAGAGCATCGACAAGAGCCTGGCACGGCTCAAGACCGATTATGTCGATCTGTACTTCTGCCATCGCTACGACCCCGATGTGCCGCTCGAGGAGACCGTGCGCGCGATGGATGACCTGGTGAAGATCGGCAAAGTGCTCTACTGGGGCACCTCGGAGTGGAGCGCCGAGCAGCTCGAAGCCGCCCACGCGCTGTGCGACCGCCACGGCTACTACCGCCCGGTCGTCGAGCAACCACAGTACTCGATGCTCGTCCGCGAGCCCGTCGAAGGTCAGGTGCTGCCAAAAGTTGAGCAGCGCGGCATGGGGCTGGTGGTCTGGAGCCCGCTGGCGCAGGGTATGCTCACCGGCAAATATGATGATGGTGTGCCCGAAGATAGCCGCTTTGCGCGCGAGGGTTGGGCGGCCGAGCGCTACATGACCGATGCCAACGCGGCCAGGGTGCGCGCGCTCAAGCCACTGGCAGACGAACTGGGCGTCAGCCGCGCGCAGCTGGCGCTGGCCTGGGCGCTGCGCCACCCGCGCGTCAGCAGCGTGATCATCGGCGCTACGCGCGCAGAGCAGGTGGATGACAACGCCGCCGCCGCCGATCTGGAACTCAGCGCAGAGACGCTGGCGCGGATCGAGAAGATCCTGGCGTGACCGGGTGACGGGGTGACCCGGTGATGATGTCCAGGCATGATCACCGGGTCACCGGGTCACATGAAATCTCCACGATCTCTGCGCCGTATCTTCACAATCGGTTCACAAAAAACCAGTATCTTCTGCTTGTAGGAAATGGCGACATTCGCGAGTGGAGGATACAATGGAACCAAACGGACGACGGGTTGGGATGATTTTGCTGGCGCTGGGCGCACTGGCACTGGCATTTATGATCGGCAATGCCAGCGGCCGCGCACAGGCGCTGTGGATGCAGGGCGGTTTTGGGCCACGCGCAGGCTTCGAGCAACACGCAACGCCGCCAATGGCAGCGGAGCGCGGCGACGCAGCGGTACCCGGCGCGCGCAGCGGGCCACCCTGGGCGCGCGAGCACGGTGCGCGCGGCTGGGGCGGTCACGGCTGGGGTGGCAAACCACACTTCGGCTTCCCGTGGCCGTTGCTGGTCGTTGGCCTCGGCGCGGCGCTGCTCTGGCGTGCAAAGCATCACGGCGGCCCGCAGCAAAACGAGCACCGCGCTGCGCGCGATGAACCGCGCGACCCGCCCAGCACCGGCGCGACCACCAGCCTGTAGCCACGCAACACGAAAGCCCTCTCCCCGGGTGGGAGAGGGGTTGGGGTGAAGGGAACCTATGACCCGTACCATCCTGATCGTCGATGATGAACCCGAGATCGTCGCCATCGCGCGCGATTACCTCGACCGCGCCGGATTTCGCACGCTCACCGCCGGCGATGGCCCGGCTGCCGTGCGCCTGGCGCGCAGCGAGCGCCCGGATCTTGTGGTGCTCGATCTGATGCTGCCCGGGATGGACGGGCTGGATGTGACGCGCACGCTGCGCCAGGATCCGGTCACGCGTGCGCTCCCGATTATCATGCTCACAGCGCGCGTCGAGGAGAGCGATCGGCTGGTGGGGCTCGAACTTGGTGCCGATGATTACCTCACCAAACCCTTCAGCCCACGTGAACTGGTGGCGCGCGTGCGTGCCGTCCTGCGGCGCAGCACGGGCGAGAGTGAGCCGGCCGCGCTCATCCATCACGGTGCGATCCAGATCGATCTGCAGCGGCGCAGCGTACGG
>JAYUYF010000149.1:0-1968 GCA_043752605.1 Roseiflexaceae bacterium | reverse complement strand
CGGCCAAGGTCATCCGCGCCGGGTACGCCATCGTCGAGGTGCCGGTGAGCTATGCCGGGCGGCCGTACAAGGCGGGCAAGAAGATCAAGCCGCACGATGCCTTCACCGCGCTGACGACGCTCTGGCGCTACCGGCGCTGGCGACCCGCCCCGGCCGAAGAACCCGCACGCGCCACTGTGCGCTGATGCGGATCGTCTTTGTCGCCACATCGAGCCTGCTCGACCCAAGCCCGCGCGGCCGCTGGCTGCCGCTTGGCCGTGAACTCGCGCGCATCGGGCACGAAGTCCACCTGCTGATGCTCCATCCTGTCTATGCCACTACGCCGCGCGGTGTGTTTCTCCGCGGCGGGGTGCACTGCCGCTACGTGGCGCAGATGCACGTGCGCGGCTACCCCGGTGCCCGCCGCTACTACAGCGGTCCGGCACTGCTGGCGGTGGCGGCGCGCGGTGCGCTGGCGCTCGCGGCGGCGGCAGCAGCGCTGCGGCCAGATGCCTTGCACATCGCCAAGGCGCAGCCGATCAACGGCCTGGCTGGCCTGCTCGCCGCACGCGCGGTCGGGGCGCTGTACCTTGATGCCGATGATTACGAGGCCGGTGCCAACCGTTTTGGTGCGGGCTGGCAGGCGCGCGGTGTCCAGTTCTGGGAAGATCGGCTGCCAGGCTTGATGCGCGCGGTAAGCGTCAATACGACGTTTCTGGCCGATCGGTTCGTCAAAAGCGCCCCGCAAACGCCGGTGGTGCTGATACCCAATGGTGCCGATCCACCCGCGCGCGTGCTCAGCAGTGCCGAACGCAGCAGTCTGCGCGCCGCGCTCGGCCTTGGCGCTGCGCCCACCGCTGTGTATCTCGGTACGCTCAGCACCATCGCGCACGCCACGCCGCTGCTGCTCGATGCTTTCGCCGAGGTACTGGCGCAGGTGCCCACGGCGCGCCTGTTGCTCGTGGGTGATGGCGATGACGCAGCGCTGTTGCGTGGGCGGGCGGCGGCGCTCGGGATTGCTGACGCGCTCACGTTCACCGGCCGCGTCGCGCCACAGCTTGGCCACGCGTTGCTGCAGTGCGCCGAGGTGTCGGTCGAACCCGTGGAAGATACCCCGGCGGCGCGCGCCCGCTCGCCGCTCAAGCTCGTCGAGAGCATGGCGTGTGGTGTGCCCGTCGTCAGCGGCGATGTCGGCGACCGCGCGGCAACCCTCGGCCCCGACGCGGGCATCAGTGTGCTGCCGGGCGATGCCAGCGCGCTCGCGGCCGGGATTAGCGCGCTGCTCGGCGACCCGCTGCGCCAGCAACGCGGTGCCGCAGCAGCCGCTGAGCGCGCGCAGGAATACCGCTGGGATCGGCTTGCGGCGCGTTGGCTTGCACTGTATTGCTAGCAAATCGCAGTGAGGGTGGCCCATGCGCAATTCCGCGCCGCCGCTCCGTTCTGGGAGCGGGGTCGGGGGTGAGGAATGCGGGGGCACCTGTCTGAGAAATGCGCTAGTGGATCACGTGTTCGGTTTGCACGGGCAGCGGCTCCGTATTCGGAATCTGGCGTAATACCAGCAACCCGATGCTCCCGGCGAGCAGCGATGCGAGCAGGATCGCCAGCTTGGCGGTAGCGAGGGTGTCTGGGTCGGTAAACGCCAGCGATGCAATAAACAGCGACATGGTAAATCCCATCCCGGCCAGAATACCCGTCCCCAGCATATGACGCCAGCTCACCCCCTGCGGCAACTCGGCGATCCCGACCCGTACCGCGATCCAGGCGGCCCCGACGATGCCGATCGGTTTGCCGATCGTCAGACCTACAACAATACCGATCAGTACCGTCGTCGAGTCGCCACGAAAACTTTCGGCTGAGAGCACGACGCCAGCGTTGACGAGCGCAAACACCGGCATAATGACAAAGGCAACCCATTTATTTAGTCGATGTTCAAATTTTCGTAGTGGTGTCTGTGCCTGTTCACACACATCCTCAAGGTCGATAATCGCA
>JAYUYF010000148.1:0-1968 GCA_043752605.1 Roseiflexaceae bacterium | reverse complement strand
CAAGCAACGCCGAACGCGATATCGCGCGCATCCAGACCGAGCGCGCGTTGCTCGAATGCTGGCGTGGCGCCCACGATGCCGCACTGGTGGCCGCCGATGCCGCACTGACGATCGCCTACCGCCAGCAGTACCGCCCGGTGATTGCGAGTGCGCTGATCCACCGCGGCCACGCCACACGTGGGCTTGGTCAATTTACTGCGGCGGCCGAAGCGTATCGTGCGGCTTACGATCTGCTGTTGGCGCTCGGGCGGCGCAACCGGGCGATGGAGGCGCTGGCCGGGCTGATCGAAGTCGCGCTGGCGTGCGGTGCATACGCCGAGGCCACCGCCCACGGGCAGCTGTTGTGGGCACACCTCCAACAGGGTACGCGCGCGCTTGGCGGCATGTACGATCCGATGCACGTCTGCCTGGCCGCCGCCGATGGCCTGCGCGCGTACGATCCCACCAGCGCACAGGCCGCTGCCGCCCGCGCGCGCCAACTCGCCGACGCGATCATCGCGCAGCTGCCACCCGAACGCGCGCAGGAGCAGGTGGCGAACATCCCATCGCTGCGGCGTGTGGTGGGATGACGATCGGCGGCCGGGGCGGGCGGGGCAGATCCCGTAGGGACGCAGTATGCTGCGTCCGTAGCCCCGCCCCGCCCGCCCACCCCCGCCCGCCCGCCCCGCCCGATGCGTCATACGCGCACGCTCCTTGCCGTTACGCTGCCAACTGCTACTAAATGTCTACAAAGTTGCTCACGTTACCTACGTCTTATGATCTTGTGTAGTTCTACCGACCTTCGTACCATATGTATGGGTCGTGTCTACACGAAAAAGGTTCAGTATGCAAACACGTAACGTAACGTATATTGTACGGCGATTTTTCCTCGCGTGTTCGCTGCTAACGCTGGTGCTCAGCAGCCTCTCTCTGGTCAGCACCGCTGCCGGCCAGCCGGTCAATCCGTTGCGCATCCGCAAATCGGTGATTGGTGGGCTGACAACCGTCGAAACCGGCCAGATGTTCCAGTATCGGATCACCGCCAGTTGTAATAATCTGACGACCGACTGCGGTGATCTGACGCTGACCGATACGCTGCCCGCCGGGCTGACATTGCTCGATGTGAGTGGGCCGCTCGAAGTCCTCCCCGCCACGACTGCGGCGATTGGGTTTGTCTCCGATACCAGCGGCCTGCCCACAACACTGGTGATCCGTAACAAGCGCGCCGCCGAACCGGGTGCGCGCCCGTTTGCCGATGGTGAGATCGTCGAATTCTTGATCACCGTGCGCGTAAACCTGAATGCGACACCGGGCACGCTTTCAAACAACCTCACGGGTGATGTCACGCGCGTCGATGGTGGCGGTGATCCGCCTGCGATTGTCGTGCCGCCTGTTGATGTGACGCTGACGCCGCCTGTGCCGCCCGCCGCCGATGGCTCAGATTGGACTTATGCCAAGACGCAGGTGATACCCGTCGCGCCGCAACAGCCAACCACCAACCAGCCGACGCTCTACCAGATCAGCGTGTGTCCCGCCCGTCGCACGGGTGTTCTGCCGTACACTGACCTACAATTGATCGACACCTACCCGAATGGTGCGACGATCCTCGATAATGGTGGTGGCACGCCGACACCGCCGAATCAGATTATCTGGAATATCCCCGATGCACAGGTCGCCGCTGCGCTTGAAAGCGGTAACTGTATCACGCGCGAAATCGTGCTCCAGTACAATACCCCGCCGTTCACCGTACCCACTTTTGGACTGGTGAATACGTTGCGCGTCGATGCCAATGAATGTACCACCGATTGCGGTGGTGCCAGCGTGTCGTTTGATCTCGTTGCGCCTGATATCGACGTGCAGGCAACCAAAATCTCATCCGGCTCGCCCGTCGGTCAGGGCGGCGTCGGTCGGTTCTTCCTCAATGTCGACCCGAATGATGGCAACGTGCCAGCCCCCGATGTTGAACTCGTCGATGATATCAATCAGAAT
>JAYUYF010000147.1:0-1969 GCA_043752605.1 Roseiflexaceae bacterium | reverse complement strand
CGTGATTTGCGGGCATACCATCGGGTACCGCGACGTTGGTAATCAGCGAGATGCCGAGCACACGCATCCCCGCGTGGCGCGCCGCGATCACTTCGGGTGCGGTACTCATCCCCACCGCATCAGCACCGAGCATGCGCAGCATACGCAACTCGGCGCTACTCTCAAAACTCGGCCCGGAAACCATGGCATAGACACCCGCGTGCAGTGTGGTGCCGTGTGCAGCCGCAATATGGTGCGCGCTGGCCGCCAGATCGGCATCATATGCACCCTGGACGGCCGGAAAGCGCGTGCCCACACGCTCGTCGTTCGGGCCACGCAACGGGTGGTGACCGGCCAGACCCGGCATGAAGATATGGTCGGTGATCTGCATCAGATCGCCCACTGCCCAATCATCGCGCAGACCGCCAGCCGCATTTGTTACAATCAGTGTGGTACACCCCAGCGCCTGCATCACCTGCACCGGGAAAACCACCGACTGCATACTGTGGCCCTCATAGAAATGGAAGCGACCACGCATCACCAGCACCGGCGTGCCGCTCAACAGGCCGAGGCCCAACTCACCACGGTGGCCAGGAACGGTGGCCTGCGGGAAGCCCGGGATCTCATCGTACGGAATCGTCGTGCTCTCGGTCAGTTCGTCCGCAAGGGCGGCGAGACCGCTACCAAGGATCATCCCAACGCGTGGCCGCAGGCGCGACTGGGTGTTAATCGCCGCGCGCGCCCGCACGATATGATCGAACAGGCTCTCAGACATAAGGAAACCTCCTTGACGGTTGATAAACGACACAGCACGAGGCACTGAGCAACTGGTTGCTTGCCTATGACGAGCGGCGCATGAGATCGCGGCGCTTCGCCTCGAACTCTTCGCGTGAGAGCACACCCTGATCGTGGAGTTCGGTCAACTGGTCGAGCAGATCCTGCACCGAGCGCCCACGTCCAACCGGCACATCGGCCGCCACCGGCTCGCTGTAGTAATCATAGCTGCGATGATACTTGCGCTTGGCATCGAGCATCGCGCGCTTGAACTCGATCGGGCTATCGATCTGCTGGAGCAGACTGACACCCGTGTCAGCGCCGGTCAAAATTTCGAGATCACCATAGTTGAAGGTGCGACCAAGCAGCGTCTGACTGAGCGAGACATCATTGATTTTATCGAGCGATGAGTCGGTCGTCAGCTTATTAAACACCCCTTTGACGTGGATCACCCGCATATCGGTGATCGCATAGATTTCGTTGTTCCAGCGAAGGTAATCGAAGACTGCCCCCACGACCACCAGCGCGCTGATCAACACACTCACCACCATGATCAGCGGACCGACGGCGATACCGCCGATCTCACGGCCAGGGAACGCGACTTGCGAAGCCACACCTGCCGCGATCAGCAGCACGATCAGCAGCAATTCGGTCAGAATCGAGCTGATCAGCACAAATATATGCCGCCGCGCAATGTACAGAATTTCTTCGCCGTTGCCGAGCAAGTCTTCGAGAAAACCCATGGCTAACTCCTTGTGCTGCGGGGAACGGCGGCCTCAGGCGCAGATAATGGATTGCGGAGCTCATCGAGCAACGCGGTCGAGCGCAGATCACGCTCCAGTATCTGTTTCAAATAGCCGCGCAGCAGATGCTCGGCTTCGGCACGTGTCTCAGGCGAGATCGTCATGTGTGCCGTCGTAGCGATCGAATTAATTTGCAGGTAGCGCAGCAGTTTGAAGGCCGCGAGCGACATGGTCGCAGCATCGACGTGCAGACGCGCACAGGTTGCGCAGAGCGCACCGCCGGCTGCCGGACTAAAATGCGCGGTCTCTTCCGTCAGCCGAGCACTACAGCGCGCACAGGCGCGCAACTGTGGCTGGTAACCAAGCGCATCGAGGAGTTGTAACTCAAAGGCGCGCAACACAAGCTCACGGTCATTGTGCTGATCGAGCACCCGTAGCGCCTCGAGCAAGAGCGTGAACACTGCCGTCTCTTC
>JAYUYF010000146.1:0-5164 GCA_043752605.1 Roseiflexaceae bacterium | reverse complement strand
CCACCCCGCACCCCACGCCGTCATGGCCCCCGCTCCGTGTCGGAGCGGGGGTTGGGGGTGAGGTCGCACCGCCCACCCCGGCCCCGCACAATACCGCCAAACCCGTGCTACAATAGAAGCAGCGCGGTGTGGCGATCACCGCCATTTGTCGTGTCTCGCACACGGTATTGTACGCGATTTTGTTCGCGGGGGAAGATATGACGCTGCTCAATGTGGGCGGGCTCACAAAATATTTTGGCGCAGAGCTGATCTTTGCCGATGTGTCGTTTCAGATCGCACGCGGCGAAAAGATGGCGATCGTTGGGGTCAACGGCGCGGGCAAGAGCACGCTGCTCAGGATTATTGCTGGCGTCGAAGACGCGACGCGCGGCGGTGTCCATCTTGCGCGTGGTGTGCGGGTGGCCACGCTGGCGCAGGAAGCACGCTTTGTGGCCGGGCAGACGCTGCGCGCCGAGCTTGCCACCGCGATCACACACATCGCCGAGCTGCGCGATGAAATTGCTGATCTCGAGCACCTGATCGCCGACCACGAGCACCCTGATTGGAACGAGCGGCTCGAACGTTACGGCGAAGCGACCGAGCGTTTCGAACTCGCGGGTGGTTACGATCTCGATCGGCGCACCGAGATGGTGCTCGACGGGCTGGGATTTGTCGAGGCGCAGCTCGACCAGCCGCTGCAGCAGTTTTCGGGCGGCCAGAAGACGCGCGCGGCGATGGCGATCGCGCTTCTCAGCGACCCTGATATTCTGCTGCTCGATGAGCCGACCAACCATCTCGATCTGGCCGCGCTCGAATGGCTCGAACGCTTCCTGCTCGACTGGAAGGGCACGATGATCGTTGTGTCGCACGATCGCTATTTCCTCAACCGCGTGACAAACCGCACGATCGAGATCGCCTTCAATCGGCTCGATGGCGATTACCCCGGTGGCTACAACAAGTATCTCGATCTCAAAATGGCGAAGCTCGAACTGCAGCTCAAAATGTACAATGCGCAGCAGGATCAGATCGCCAAGCAGGAAGAGTATATTCGGCGTTTCAAAAATAGTACGCTCAGCACCCAGGCGCGCGGCCGCGAACGGCGGCTCGATCGGCTGAAGAATGGCTACCGCGGCAGCGATGGCCAATGGCACGATGATATGATCAAATCGCCCGACCAGCAAAAGAAGCTGGCGTTCTCGCTCGCCGCCGATGCGCGTGGTGCTGAGGTGGCGCTGCGGCTCGATGGCCTCACGGTCGGCTATGCTGGCAGCGCCGAGCGCGATGGCCGCGAGCTGGTGACGGTGCAAAGTCTCGAGCTGCCACGCGCGCGGCGGGTGGCACTCATGGGCCCAAACGGCGCGGGTAAAACCACACTGCTGCGCACGATGGTGGGCGAGTTGCCGCCGTTGCGCGGCCACGTGCGCGTCGGCCATCGCGTGACGCTCAATTATTATGCGCAGGCGCACGAAGGATTGCGGCCCAACGCTACGGTCCTCGAAGAAGTGCGGCGCGTCAAGGCGAATTTTAAAGAGGGCGAGATCCGCACGATGCTCGGCCGATTTTTGTTTAGTGGCGATGATGTCTTCAAAAAGATCGGTGATCTCTCGGGTGGCGAGCGCGGCCGGGTGGCGCTGGCGCAACTGCTGGTGCTTGGTGGCAACCTGCTGGTGCTCGACGAGCCGACCAACCATCTCGATATCGATGCGCGTGGCGCGCTCGAAAACGTGCTCAACGAGTACAATGGTACGATCCTGTTTGTCTCGCACGATCGCTATTTTATCGATGCCGTCGCTGATACAATCTGGATGGTGCGAGACGGCGATATCGAGGTCTTCGACGGCAATTATACCGACTATGTCGCGGCGCGCGATGCGGCGGCAAAGCCAAAATCGGCCGCACAAGCGCGCGATGCCCTGCGCGCCGAGCCGGTGAAGCCCGCCGCACTCACGCCGGTTGCCGCCAGGAGCAATGGTGTGCCGAGCAACGGCGCGAAGCCCGCACTGCCGGTGGACGAGAAAGAATCGCGCCGCCGCCAACGCCGCCAGAGCGCGATCGAGGGCGAGATCGCCGGGATCGAGGCTGATATGAAGCGCGTTGAGACCGATCTCGAACGCGCGAGCACCACTGGTGATACGAAGAAGATCACCTTACTTGGTAAACAGCACGCCGACATGCAGACGATGCTGCAAACCCGCTACGATGAGTGGGCGGCCGTGGCGGGGTAGCCTTCGCTGGGACGCAGCATGCTGCGTCCGCCCGCCTCCGCCCTACCCCACCTTACTGGCGCGCGAGCTCCAGCGCCCGCGCCAGCTGCGGATCACGCTCGCCGATCTCGGTATCGGTCAGGGTGGCGGCGCGTGTCGGGCTCAGCACTTCGCCATCGGGCGGCATCGCCACCGGTTCGGTCGGCTCAACGCCAATCCCGCGTACCTCTTCGCCTTTTGGGGTCAGCCACTGCGCAATGCCAAGCCGCATCTGTGCGCCATCGTCAAAGGTAAACGGGCGCAACACCGTGGCCGTGCCAAACGTACGCTCGCCCACTACCGGTGCGCGCCCGGCGTCGCGCAGCGCGGCCGCCAGGATCTCGGCGGCGCTGGCGCTGTTGCCGTTGATCAGCACCACCAGCGGGATGTCGCGCGCTATGCCATCGGCCTCGGCAGGGTAGGGTGTGCGTTCGCCAGCCCGGTCGACTTCGATCAGGATTGTGGTTTCGGCGGGTAAAAACTGGCTCGCGACGCGTACGAGTTGCGATACCAGCCCGCCCGGATTGTTGCGGACATCGAGCACGATCGTGCGCGCATCCTGGTTCTCGATCTCGCCAAGCGCGCTGATCAATTCTGCCGATGTGTCATTGGCGAAGCGATTGATACGTACATGCGCCACCTGGCCCGGCAGCATGCGCCACGATACGCTCAACAGGCGCACGGCATCGCGAGTGACAGTAATCTCAGGGTCGGGGGTGACACCCGCGCGCCGGATTGTCAGCGTCACCTCGGTGCCTTTTGGCCCGCGCACGCGCCCGCGCAGTTCGTCGATCGTCACATCGCGCACGCTCTCGCCATTGACCGCCATGATCAGGTCACCCGCCATGATCCCGGCGCGTTCGGCGGGCGAGCCCTCGATCGGTTCGATGATCAGCGGCTGGCCTTCGCGCACATCGATGTAGGCACCAATGCCCTCGAAGCTGCCCTGCATCTGCTCTTGCTCGCTGGCGGCGGCAGTGGGCGAGAGGTAGGCCGTGTGGCCCTGATCGCCCAGGCTGTCGAGCATGCCGCTGATCGCGCCATCGGTCATCTTTGCCGGGTCAACCGCATTGGGGTCGACAAAATTGTCGCTGGCGATCTCCCACGCGCGCCAGAAGGTTGCAAACTCGGTGCATGTCGCGGTGCCAAGCGGGCAGGGTGAGGTAAACTGGAGTGCTGCGAACCAGCCGCCCGCCAGCCCGAGCAACAGTACCGGGACGAGCGCCAGGATCGGCAGCCGACCGCGGGTCATACCGCCGCGCGGACGTTGGAATGGTGCAGGAAATCTATCTGGTGCCAAGGGTTGCTCCTTCAAGGTCACGTAAGCCGCGCCGCCAGGCTGCGGCGTCGATCGCGCGCCGCCCGGCGGGCTGGATCTCCAGCAGTTCGAGCAGCGTCGTACCCGTCCCCACCGCAAGACCATCACCAGTGGCAAGCAACGTGCCGGGCGATGCAGTAGCACTGCCGACGCGCGCCGCGATGATGCGTAGCGGTTGGCCGCGAAAGCTGGTCAGCGCGCCGGGCCACGGGTCGTAGGCGCGTGTCATTCGTTCGATCTGGACGGCCGACGTGGTCCAGTCGATTTGCCCATCGTCCTTACGCAACAGCCGGGTATAGGTCGCGGCGTTTTCATCTTGAGCCTGCGGGGTGATCTGCCCGGCCGCGTAGGCCGCCAGCGTCTCCAGCAGCTGATCGGCACCGTGTACAAACAGATCGTGGGTTGTGGCACCGGCGCGCGCATCGCTGGCGAGCAGCACCCGCTGCTGGTGCAGAATCGGCCCGGCGTCCATGCGCCGCCCGAGTTGCATGATCGTCACACCCGCCTCGGCATCACCTGCCAGGATCGCGCCGACCAGCGGTGCCGGGCCGCGGTACAGCGGCAGGAGCGACGGGTGAATATTGAGATAGCCGAGCGGCGGAATCGCCAGCACATCGCGGCGCAGGATTTCACCGTAGGCCGCCACCACGCCGACATCGGGCCGCAATACCGCCAGCGCCGTGACCGTCGCTGCATCGCGCAATGTCTCGGGCTGGAACAGCGGCACGTCGGGCGCGTGCTCGGCCAGCCAGCGTTTGACGGGCGGCGGTTGCGGGCTCGCGCTGCGGCCACCCGCCCGATCGGGCTGTGTCACGACGCCGACGAGCGTGTAGCGCGCATCGGCCGCCAGCCGCGCCAGCGGTAGCAGAGCCAGCTCAGGTGTGCCGAGAAATAGGACCTTCAGCGTCATAAACCTGATCGCCTCCGTATTGCGTACAGACAAACAGGTATAGTATAATACATACCATGTAAACACGCCTGTTCGCGTGTTCTGCGCAACCGAATACCTTGGTGTGCGGTCACTTCCGAACAGAGAGTCGAGCGTATGCAGGCACTGGTCTTCGACGGGATGCTCCACGTTGCCTCCGATCACCCCGAGCCTGTGCTGCGGCCCGGCGAGGCGCTGATCGCGCCGCAACTTGTCGGCATCTGTAACACCGATCTTGAAATCACACGTGGGTATAAGGGGTTCCACGGCGTCCCCGGCCACGAATTTGTCGGCACGGTGATTGCTTGTGCCGATCCTGTTTGGCGTGGGCAGCGTGTGGTCGGCGAGATCAATGCGGCGTGCGGCGCGTGTGCGGCCTGCGCTGCTGGTGATCGCGAGCACTGCCCGCAGCGCACGACGCTTGGCATCTTTGGTCGCGATGGTGCGATGGCCGAACGATTTACGCTCCCCATCGATTGCCTGCACGCCGTACCTGGCAGCATCGCAGACGATGCGGCGGTATTCACCGAGCCGCTGGCGGCGGCGCTGGCAATTCTCGAACGTGCCCACATCCGGCCCACCGATCGCGTCGCGGTCGTTGGCGATGGCAAGCTCGGCCTGCTCTGCGCGCAGGTATTGCGGCTGCCGGGTTGCGAAGTTGTCGTCGTTGGCAGGCACCCGGAGCGCTGGCAGTGG
>JAYUYF010000145.1:0-1972 GCA_043752605.1 Roseiflexaceae bacterium | reverse complement strand
CCCACCGCCGTGGTTATGGCGCGGCCTACGGAACCGGCGTGAGCACGATGTCGCCGCCGTGGTATGGCACTGGCATAATGAGAAGTGCGTCGTCGAGCTGCACGAGTACGACTCGCTCACCCCCACTGCCCAAGACTTCCCACGCAGGTACCGTACGTCCGTCTACACGGATTAGGGTTGATCGACTCCTGCGAAACGTACTGTTAGTACGCAAAAACGCCCCGAATTCGACAATGCTTCCTTGGTAAAGTGTTACCTGGAGAGTGGCACCTTCGACCTCACGCGAGACCTCCACTTTATATGCTTTCCCATTGCGATACGCCTGTTCAAATGGATTGGTCGCGTAAACCAACCTTCCTGGTGGAGGTGTTGCGCGTTCGATACGATCGACCGTGTAGTTTGCCATCGTGTAAAGCGTCACGCCGCTCACGGTGCGAAACTGGTCGGTGGTAAGCATCGTGCCGCTAGTTGTGTCGATGCCCTGCCAATCTTTGACTAGACCCGCTGGCGGTTGTGCTTCAAGCACCGGCGGCGCGATGCGTTCGTCGCGTTCGACCACCAGCGAATAGAGCAGTAGTCGATCGTCGCGCCCCGCGTTCACGTCGATTTGTACCAGCCGACCATCGGCGTCGAATTGAAATACGGTGATGAGCGGAGTACTTCCGAGGATATCTGCGAGGTAAGGGTATTCTTGGAACACATATCGGAGTTGGTTATCGAGGCCAGACGCCTGCATCTTTGCGACTTCGGCGTAGTCTCCATGCATACACGAGTTTCGGCGCCAGTTCGTCTCGACAACGCGCAGGATCTGGCGTTCGCCGAGATTCAAAAGATCAATTTTGGCGCAATCAGCAAGCGCAAACAATCGACTGCTTGTTATACCGCTGCGGGGAGCCCGCCCACCGCTCTCGGCCGTATGTTCCATTGTATAGGTATACAGTTCGGTGCTGAAGGCATCGAAATTCCATCCTTGCTGAGTATCGGAGAAAGCACGATAAATCAGGCGGCCATCCTCGGTAGTGCGGGTCAGTTGCTGCGCGAATGTCCCATCTGCGGCGCGTACCAGGATCTGGTCGATTCGGGTGGTCGGCGGTCGGTCGCGATAGAGTGGCATCTGGAACGGCATCTCGTCGCTGGCGTCGTTGCCAGTGCTGGTGCGCGGCAGATCGGGGCGCTGGCGCAGGTATTCGCGGATGACCAACTGCTGCGCGGTGCCAGATTCCGGCGGTGCATCGAGCGCCAGCGCGCGCAGGATCGTCGTCTCGACCAGCGGATCACCGCCGGGTGCGCTGGCAAAGAGCGCCTGTTGCGCCTGAATACTGGTCGCATTGAGCGGCGCAAGTGTCTGTACCAGCGCGAGCAGTTCATCACGTGTGTAGCCGACGGTTGTGATCGTGCTGCGGTAGCTGCGCGTGTTGTCCGCGACGGGTGCCGCGACGATCGTGACGCGCCCGCCCGGCAGGTAGCTGAAGTACAGCGGTAGTTGCGCAAACACAGTGCCCGCATCAGCACGCGGCCGTTGCGCGGCGAGCGGCCCGAGCACGCGTTCCGCATTCGGCGGCACGGCGTCGATCCGCCGTGGTTGCTCACTGTCGGTGGTCGTCACGATCGCCAGTTGCCGCCCGAAGCCCGAGTAGACCAGTCCAATTGTCTCGGGATCCGTACCGCTTACCAGCGCCGCGCTTGTCGCACCCGGCGGTGGCGTGGTGGGCGCAAAAATCCGCGTGTCTTCGGCCAGCAGTGCCTGCACGGGCGAGAGCAACCGATCGGCGGGGACGCTGGCGAGCATTGCGCTAGCGGGTTGCGGATACTCGCGTGCGGCTGCCGGGTTCCAATCGCGCCCAAGCGTAAATGCGCTACGCTCCTGCGCATCGCTGAGCCACTCGCCCGCCTGCCAGCGCCAGGTCGTACGCGCGCTCTGTTCGCCGCCGGTCTCACCTGCCAGCTCGCGCACTTCGCGCAGCGCACCAGT
>JAYUYF010000144.1:0-1974 GCA_043752605.1 Roseiflexaceae bacterium | reverse complement strand
GCTGAACCGGTATGCCTATGCGTTCAATAATCCGTTGCGCTACACCGATCCCTCGGGGCATTGTAACGTGGACGGCACCGATGGCGATGACGCGGTCGCCTGTGAGAACCAACTCCGTGAACTGGGTGAATATGGGGTCACGGTTGGTGACATCTCCGGTGGGATCTGGTCGCTCCTCGAACTCACGACGATGTTCAACGCACTTCAGCGGTTTGCCCAGGCGTTTGGATGGGACACGGCACGATTTCGCGAAAAGGTGGGCAATGTGCTGGTAACCCAAGTCGATTCAAGAACGACGACGAACGCACTTCTCGGACAGAGTCCAGCGGTCGCGTGGCCGCAGCCTCACGCGGGGCGCACCCATATCATCTTCGCGCAGAGTAGCATTGATGGGGGAACCGGAACGTTCAACTCCGCCAATTTTACCGAAGATGTGATCCACGAGTTTGTACACGCCTGGGATTACAATTCGGGTATCAGCAACTCCCGGTCACTCCTCTCACTCCATCGTATACGTCGACGACGTGGTGATACCACGGAACAAATGACGGATTATGGTAAAGACACGCAATTTGAACGCTGGGCGGAGGCCGTCGTCTCTACTGTGTTGAATACAGACTTAGTCGACGACGTGCAGAAGGAGCGTGTGCGTCAACGGGCAGCGAGGTAAACAAAATGAACATGCAACAGACGCAACGTTGGGGGTGGATGCTGTGGATATGTCTGGTATTAATTGGGTGCGGCCAACGGGTCGAACCCGAAAAGATCGTGCTGCAGCAACTCTCTTGGTATCCTCAAGCCACCGCGCTAACTACAACTACCACTGATGTGTATGTACTGGTGCAGTTCACGACCACCGATAGCATGATGGCGATCCGTAATCACTATCGTGAGATACTCCCAGGCTTTCGTGTGGAAGACTGGCCGTATGAACGAACCGTCGATATCGCTGGGGACTTCCACTTTCTCTACCTCGAAGGACGAGAGGCGCAAACCATTGTCGTTGATGTCGAACCGGCAGGAGCGGGACAACAGACAGTCAAGGTGTACATCTATGAGCGCCAATTTCGATGATCATACTCCAAGCGCAATAGCGTACAGATCGCTGATATTCTGAACGCTCTACGTCTACGATGCATCGACGCGCACGCAGAAAACTACGACGCTATCCACCCCCCCGCTCCTCCATCGCCGCGCGCACATCGCGCGCGGTGGGCTTGCCGTAGCGCACCGTGGTCTCCAGCCGCGCGTGCCCGAGGATCTGGCGAATGACTCCCAGATCCACGCCGTCACTGCGCAGCCGGTAGGCCAGCCCGTGCCGCAGCTCGTGTGGCGAGCACGTGCGCAGCGCACCTGCGACCTCGGCCAGCGCACCGACGCGTGCCAGCGACGGTTCGCGTTGCTGCTGGGCTTCGACCCGCGCAATCGCGGCGTCGCGCAGCGCAATCAGCCGCCGCCGCATCGCCGACGTACTCATGCCGGGTGTCCAGGCGCGCCCGCTCGCGGGTGGCCGCCCCCAGAGCAACGGCTCGCGCTCGCTGGCGCTGCCCGGCGCGGGCAACGCCCCACACCGATCGGCGACGAATGCACTGAGCGTGCTACGGGCGCGCTGGGTCAGCGGCACGCGGCGTGGTGCGCCGCCCTTTGGCGCGCAGTAATCACCACGGGTGGCGTAGGTCGTGCCGGTTGAACCGGCGATTTCGAGGGTGCCGTCGTCGGTGATGACATAGCCACGCCAGCGTGCGATGGCCACTTTGTGGATGGCATCCACAAAGTGGCATCGCCCACTTCCTCGGCGTCGGCAAGCATGCGCTGCTCAGCGACGGTCATGGCGGCGGCGATTGGCAGGTGGCCGGGAGTGAGGGTGGTCTTGACGCCAACCTGATCGTCGAGCGTGGGTTCATCGGCGGTGAGTTCGTCGGGCATGGCGATGCTCCACTGAGCGATCGGTGCGCGACGAAACCGCCGCGCGCG
>JAYUYF010000143.1:0-5170 GCA_043752605.1 Roseiflexaceae bacterium | reverse complement strand
TAGTACTCGCCGTGCTCCCAGCGCTCCATGCCGGCCGCAAGGTACCGCGCGCGCGTCGTGGCATCGGCCTTGAAGAACAGCCGATTGTCGCTGCCGATCACCGCGAAGAGCAGATCACCGGCGTAGATCCCTGCGCCACCAAACATCCTGCGGCCACGCACCGGCAGCACCAGCCCGATCTGGTCGAGCACATAGGCCATGTACCCTGCATCGAGCGCCACGGTCAGAGCGTCTCGTCTGGCGAACCGGCGAAGAACCCGGCCACCGGTGCGGCAAAGGGCAGCGTGGGCGACTGCAAGGTCTCGCCGGGTGCGACGCGCAGCGCGCGCAGGTAGCTGCCGCTGGCGGGCTCGGGCGCGCTGAGCACCAGCACATCGCGGGTGGCGGGGCGCACGATCCAGTACTCTGGTAGCCCGGCGCGCGCATACGTCGCCCGCTTGATCTCGGTATCCTTCTCGATGTTGCTGGGCGAGAGGATCTCGACGATCAGTGCCGGTACGCCATTGATTCGGCGGTCGTAGATCATGCCCTGGTCTTCGCGCCGCACGACGACGATATCGGGCTGCACCGGGTCGCAACCAGCCATCAGCAGCCCGATTGGTGCCCAGGTCGTGAGGCCATAGCCTACATCATCGATCTGCATCATCAACGCACGAAACACGCGACTGCATATCCACTGGTGAAAGTAGCTTGGAAGGGTCGTGAGAAAGAGTACACCATCGATGACCTCGTAGCGGTTGCCATCGTCGGGCAAGCGCTGCCAGCGCTCGTAGTTCCAGGCGGCATCGAGCGATCGCGTGACAAGTTGTTCGGTTTCGGCAATCGTGCTCCTGATTGTCTCCTCGCGATCATAAATGCACTGTACACCCGACTGGCATCTGGCGGTTCGTTGTGTTGCACGCCCACACGGATATGTGTAGTGACCGAAGATTCCAATGTTTTGCACGGCAATCTCAACGATTACCTACGCAAAATTGGCTGTGCGCCTAGTATGCAATCTGTACGTCGTGTACTATGCTCAATGCATTCTTGGAGCTGCCCAAACGTATCTTCCCTGTAAAAACCTGCTCGACGACTGAGATCGGAGTTGTGTATGCGTCTGCGTCACCGCTGTGTTTCGCTGTGCCTTGTTGGCCCTGGTCGGTACCACGGTCGATAGTCGCGCGTTTGCGCAGGAACAGCCGGAGGTGACGCCCGATATGCCCCTCCCCCCGGGGGGTAACACCGGTTGCTGAGGAGCCGACGGTGCCGCTGATCGATCTGCCGCCCGACATCGTCGCACCGACCGACCCTGATACGGTGCTGCACGCGCAGCTCGACCTTGGCCCCGAGCCGCTGATGGTGGGCACGACGGCACCGGTGACGCTCACCCTCGCGCTCGCACCGGGGCTCGATGTCTCGGATCTGGTGCTGACGCTTCCGGTGCCAAACGGCGTGACACTGCTGCCCACATCGCCCACGACGGGCAAACTCGCCCGCGCCCGCGATGGGCTCACCTGGCAGATCCCCGCGCTGCGCAATGCACCCGCCAGCCAGACGTTGGGCTATGGCTTCACGCGCCAGTGGACCTACGATGCGGTGGGCCGACCGACGCGCTCCTGGTTGCCCGGCGTGATCGACCGCAGCTATGCCTATGATGCCACCGACAATCTCACGATTCTCAACAACGACCTCGCCGGTGAGGTACAGACCCAGAGCTTCATCTATGACCACCGCAACCGGCTGACCCAGGCGACCGGCGGACCGGCGGCAGGGATTACGTATAACGAAAGCTATACCTACAACCTGATCGACAACCTGACGGGCAAGGCGGGCGTGAGCTACAGCTATCCGGCATCCGGCGCGAACAGCACACGTCCGCACGCCCCCAGCAGCATCGGCGGCGTGGCACAGACCTACGAGGCGAGTGGCAATGTCACCAGCGACGGACTGCGCACGTATACCTGGGACGGCGCGAACCGGCTGCAGACGGCGACCACCGGCCAGGCCACACCACTGACCTTTGGCCCGAGCCAGATATCCCACGCGCTGGGTCGCGCCGATGGCGATGGCTGGTCGGCGAACGTCACCCAGGACAGCACGGGGTATCTGCTGTATGGCCCACCACCGCCGTGAGCGTGGGGGCGCAGACCGCGTCGTGGGAGATTGCAATTGACAATGTCACCGCCGACAATGCGGTGGTGGCCGTGCTCGGGGTGCACAACGCGACCACCGGGCAGGATCTTAGCGTCCGCTACCTGCGGCGGAGCGAGTTTCTCAGCGCCAACACCTACCAGACGCTCACCATTCCGTTTACCATGCCGTCGAGCCAGGCCGGCAACCAGATCGAACTGCGTGTCTGGTGGGCGGATGCATCGTACATGCGCGTGCGCACCACCACAGTGCGCGGCGCGACCGAAAGCTACCGCTACGACCCGAACGGCATCCGGGTGCAGCGCACCAGCAACGGCATCGCGAGCGCCTACCATGGCGTTCGGCAGGAGTGGACCAACGGCATCGGGCGCAGCACGAACTACGTGTTTGGTGGCAAGGTCGTGGCGCAGCGCAACACCACCAGCGGCGTCGTGACCATGCTGATCGGCGATCATCTCGGCAGTGTCAGCGCGACCACGAATCTGAGCGGCGTGCGCCAGAGTGTGCAGTACTTCGATCCGTGGGGAAAAATCCGATCCGGCAACGTGCAGGCGAGCACCTTCAACTACACCGGCCAGCGGCGCGACGACACCGGTCTGTTGTACGATAACGCCCGTTATCGAATATTCGGTATCAGTATGGGAGTTTGTTTAAGTGTTTTTGGCTTCCTGAATACAGGATATAGTCTGTATCAATTGATTGTAAGTCAGGCTGTCACCCTGCCCGTTTCTCCATCGCCGGTCGCGCCTGGTGGGCGTGCCGTTGCGCACCGTCGTATCCCCGCCGAGCATGCAACGCACCGCAATGCGAGGATCGTCGGGTCTGGCACTGCGTTGCAGTGATTGATCGACGACCAACCCTTCGGGTCTGATCGTGCGCCAGGCCGGTCGGGTATCGGATCGAGACCCGAAGGGTTTTGCACTGCCCGACCCCGCCCCTACTTCCGTGCCAGCCGCCGGTAGATCGCCAGCGTCTCGCGGGCGGCGCGCGGCCACGAGAACTGCGCGGCACGCGCGAATCCGAGTCTGCCGAGGTGCGCGCGCTGCTCGTCATCGTCCCACAAATTGGCGATCGCATCGCTCCACGCCGCCACATCGAGCGCAGGTACAAACCGGGCTGCGTTGCCGCCGATCTCTGGCAGGCTGCTGCTATCGGCGGCCAGGCAGGCCACGCCGCAGGTCAGCGCTTCGAGTAGCGGCAGGCCAAAGCCTTCGTAGAGCGAGGGGTTGACGTATAACCGGCAGGCGTTGTACAACCAGCGCAGATCCTGGTTGCTCACGCCACCAACAAAATCCACGTACTCGCCCAGATCGAGATCGCGCACGGCCTGAAAGATCGGGCCGTCACGCCAGCCGCGGTGGCCGGCCACCACCAGCCGGTAGCCCGCATCCGGGCGCAGATCGATACAGCGGCGCAGCGCAGCAAACAGCGTCGGCAGATTTTTGCGCGGCTCGATCGTGCTCACAAACAGCACAAAACTGCCCGCCACCAGCAGATGCTCGTTTACCTGGCGGGTCTCGCCTGGCGAAACCGAAATCGGCGCGAAGAACGGCGCGGCGGCTTCGTAGACCAGGTCGATCCGTTCGGGTGCTATCTGCAGGCGTTCGACGATATCCCGGCGCGTGTGCTCAGAGACCGTGATAATCGCATCAGCGCGCTGGATGTTGCGCGGCAGCTGGCCGTAAAATGCCTGCGCATCGGCATCGAGGATCTCGGGGTAGTGCAAAAACGCGAGATCGTGGACGGTGACAACCGCAGGACATGCACGCCGTAGCGGTGCGATAAAATCAGGCGCGTGGATCACGTCGGCGCGGGTTGGCAGCAGCTCGATTGGTAGCGACCACTGCTCGAATTTGTTGTGCGGCGGGGTGTAGCTAGTATGGCGCTGGACGTTGGGCGCGCTCACCAGCGGTGCGTGCTGCGAATGATGCTGGAGCGCGATAAACTGGTCATCCGGAGCCACCTGCGCCAGCGCCGCGAGCAACTGGCGCGTGTAGGCCGGGATGCCACCCTGGCGGTAGGCGTTGAGCCGCGCATCGATCACCACCCGCATCTACACAACTCCGATCGTCTCGACGAGCCCATCGTGCGCCAGCGCCACACCGGGTGGGAGCGCCGCGTTTGTACTCGCATGACCGATGCTATGGTTCATATGAACCAGGCGAGCGCGGCCAGGTGCCAGCACCGCTACCTGTACGAGCGCTTCGGAAAGCGAAAAATGCGTCGGATGTGGGTCAGGTCGCAGGGCATTCAGCACCAACATATCGACACCGGCGAGCCGTGCGGCGGTAGCGGGCGGGATGTGACTGGCATCGGTTACGTAGCCCAGTGTTGGCCCACCGGCTGCGAGTGTGATATGGTAGGCGCTGATCTGCCAGGTGCCGTGATGAACGGCGAGCGGCTCGATCTGCAACGTGCCGATCGTAAACGGCGTAAACCACAGCGTCTCATGGAGATCGAGCGCGGGGCGGCTCGATTGCGCAGTGGTCTCAGCAAAGGCGTAGGCAAAGCGTTCGCGCACGATCGCGAGAGTCTCGGCATCGCCAAAGATCCGCGTCGAGGTGCCGCTGGCATAGTTCAGTGGCCGCAGGTCGTCGAGTCCGGCGATATGATCGGCGTGCGCGTGGGTGAGCAGCACGGCATCGACGCGGCGCAACCCGGCGCGCAGCGCCTGCTGGCGAAAATCGGGGCCAACATCGATCAGCACCGTCGTCTCGCCACAGGTCACCAGCGCCGACGTACGCAAGCGGGCGTCGCACGGATCGGCAGAGGCGCACACCGCGCAGGTACACCCCAGCACCGGCACGCCGTTTGAGGTGCCGGTGCCAAGAAACATGATATGGATGGGGGGCGGCGCGTGCATGTACGCAGTATACGGCATGGCGCGGATCTGTAGGGACGCAGCATGCTGCGTCCGTACGAATCCGCGCGGCGGCGGCCCGGGATCATGGCGCGGCGGGGGCGCGGGGGATCCGCAGGGGATCATGGCGCGGCGGCGGACGCGGGGCGCGGGCGGGCGGATCATGTAGGGCCGAAG
>JAYUYF010000142.1:0-1977 GCA_043752605.1 Roseiflexaceae bacterium | reverse complement strand
TAAAAAAACGCGCCGTGCTGCACGATCAGCTGCTGTATGTCGCCAGCGAGCGCGTGCTGTACTGCCTGCCCGATCTGCGGCAGATCGGGGAATACGGTCACGAGTGGCTGGCCGACAAGGTTGGCCGCTTGTGCGCCAAACAACGCGAGATTACTACCCTCGACCAGCATCAGCCGTGCGTCACGGTCGACGGCGACAATCGCGATCGGGGCCGCTGCGATCACCGCGCGGAGTTGCGTGCGCGCGTCGTGCAGCTCACGCTCGGCGCGTTGCTGCGCTGCGAGCGCGCTGCGTAGTGCATGATCGCTCAGTTCACGTTCGACGATTGCCGCAAGATCGGTGAGCGCACGCAGATCATCATCAGTGAATACACGCGCGTGATAATCCATCACGCAGATTGTGCCGACCGGTAGGCCATCAACGCTGCGCACCGCAATGCCCGCATAAGACCGGATGTGCGGTGCATTTACCACCAGTGGATGCTGCGCGAACTGTGGATCTTTGTTCATATCGGGAATAACGAGCGCCGCATCGTGCAGCAATGTGTAGGCACAAAACGAGAGTTGTCGTTCGATGTGCGACTGATCGATCCCGATACACGCGTGAAACCACTGCGTGGTACGGTCGATGATCGAGATCAGTGCGATCGATGTTCCAAAGATTTGTGCAGCCAACCGCACGATACGCGCAAATCGCTCCTCGTAGCTTGCGATCGAGAGATCGAGCATGGCAACGGCGGCGAGTCGGGCATCTTCGTTGGGATGCAATGGTGGCTGATTGATGTCCATGCGCAACGACTTTCCTTATTCGTGTACCGTACAGGTATAACGCAAAATGTGATACTGATGGGTTGCAAAACAATAGCAGTATCGCACAGGTTTGGGTGTGATTGACGGTCGGGTACACAGCTGCTATACTCCTGGCATCGACGCGTTGCCGGGATCCCCGGCGCAAGCAGGAACATCACACGTGGCGCAGCAGCAGCGACAGTTTGTGTATTTCTGGTATTTTAGCCACCCACAACCTGGGGAGGCTGCTTCGCGTTGAGATGAGACACAGGTAGGTACGGTTTGAGGGCGTGAAGCAACCAGCTTCACGCCCTCGCTGTTTTTTGGGCGGTGTTCGGGTTGGTTGTTAGTAGCAGATATCCAGGGACGGGAGGTTGGTCATGATCGTTGTGATGGGAAGCCACGCGCCGTCGGCGCAGCTCGAAGCGGTACTCGACCGGGTGCGCCAGCACGGGCTGATGGGCAAAGTGACGTACGGCGAGGAGCGCAACATCGTCGGTGTGGTTGGCGCAGCCATCCCGCCGACGCTGCGCGAGGAGCTCGAACGTATGGAGGGTGTGCACGAGGTGGTGCGGATTACCAAGCCCTACAAGCTGACGGCGCGCGAGTTTCATCCGCAGGATACGGTGGTCATGGTGCGTGATGTGCCCGTCGGTGCGGGGCATACACCCATCCTGATCGCTGGCCCGTGTGCGGTGGAGAGCGAAACACAGATCATGACCACGGCGATCGCCGTGCGCGAGAGCGGAGCCACAATGTTGCGTGGTGGCGCGTTCAAGCCGCGCTCATCGCCCTACAGCTTCCGCGGGCTTGGCGAAGCGGGCCTCAAGCTGCTCGCGCAGGCGCGTGAGGCCACCGGGCTGCCGATCGTCACCGAAGTCATGACGCCGACCGATGTCGATCTGGTCGCGCGCTACGCCGACCTGCTCCAGATCGGGGCGCGCAACATGCAAAACTACCAGTTGCTCGAGGAGGTCGGCCGGACGGGCAAGCCGGTGTTGCTCAAGCGTGGGCTCGCAGCTACGTTCGAGGAGTGGCTGCTTTCGGCCGAGTACATCCTCGCGCAGGGCAACCCAAATGTCATCCTCTGCGAGCGTGGCATCCGTACCTTCGAGACGGCGACGCGCAACACGATGGACCTGAACGCGGTTGCCCTCGCGAAGCGGCGCTCGCACCTGCCCGTGATCGT
>JAYUYF010000141.1:0-1977 GCA_043752605.1 Roseiflexaceae bacterium | reverse complement strand
GTGCGCCCTTCTTCCGGTATCTGGCAATGCACGAAGATGGTAGCCTGGATGTCGATGTCGGTGTGCCTGTCGCAGCGCCCATCACCGGTAATGCGCGGTTCATCGCGGCGATCATGCCGGCCGGGAGTACGCGGTCACGCTGTATACCGGGCCATACGATGGGATCTCGGCCGCGACACACGAGTTCCACGATTGGGTCACCGCGCATGGGTACACGTGGGGGTTTCAGGCAGGCGATCCGCCGCTGGGTGCCCACGTCGAGTGGTACATCACCGACCCGGCGACCGAGGCCGCGATCGAACCTGCCCTGTATTTGACGGAACTGGCGGTGCTGGTGGGCTGATGCCGGATTGCGGCGCGGACGCGGCGGGCGGCGGGCGGCGGGCGGCGGGCGGCCGGTGGGCGGTGGGCGGACGCAGCATGCTGCGGCCCTACGGTGATCGGCGGCGTGCGGTGATCGGCGGCGTGCGGCCGGCGGGCCGGGCCGGGCGGGGCGGGCCATTCGCACGGGCGCATTGCGATGCGCTACATGATCCGCGCCGGATCGGGGCGTGCTACAATACTCGTATGCATTACTATCCGGGCGCGCTCCACATGCACACGCGGCACTCCGATGGCACGGGCACGGTCGATGATCTCGCCGCTGCTGCGCGCCGCGCTGGTCTGCGCTGGATCATCATCACCGACCACGATACACTCGCCGCACAATCACGCGCGGGCTGGATCGACGATGTGCTGGTGATCGTCGATCACGAGATTACGCCCGACCGCAATCATTTTCTGGCGCTCAATGTGAATACGGTGGTGGATAAGACGTTGCCGCCCCAGCAGTTCATCGATGCGGTCTATGCGGCTGGCGGTTTTGGCATTATCGCGCACCCGGACGAGCGGGTACATAATTTTGCCAAGGACAACTACCGCTGGGACAATTGGATGGTCGATGGCCCGACCAAACGTAACGGGCGCGTGCTGGGGATCGAACTCTGGAACGCGATGAGCGACTGGGGTGAGCATCTGACGAGGCGCAACCTCGTGCCGCTGCTGCTGCGCCCGGAGCTGGGGCTAAGCGGGCCATCGCCCGAGACGCTGGCGTGGTGGGATCGGCTCAATATGGCCGGCCGCCGTACCTTTGGTGTTGGCGGGGTCGACGCGCACGCCTTCAAACGCCGCGTGCCGTGGGGTGAACTGGTGATTTTCCCCTATCAATGGATGTTTCGCACCCTCACCAACTATTTGCTGCTCGATATGCCGCTCAGCCCGGACGCCAGGCTCGCCACGCATCAGGTATATGCCGCACTCGCCGCCGGGCGCAGCTACTTTGTCAACCGGCTCACGGGTGCGTGCCCGCAGCTGGATTGGACACTGCTACGCAACCGCGAACGCTATGTTTCTGGTGATACGGTGCGGCTCGCTGATGGCGCACTCGTGGCGCAGATCGATGTCGGCTGCGATGCGCAGGTGCAGCTAATCCACAACGGCCGCGTGGCCGCGCGCGGTGTGCGCCTGCTGCGCCAGACGATCACCGAACCCGGCATTTACCGCGCCGAAGCCTACCGCGCGGGCCGCAACTGGCTGTATGCCAACCCGGTATATGTTGAAGCCTGACGCGCTGCCACAGACGATCGCCACGCGCCGTGGTGATCTCGCCGTGCCCAGCTTCCTGCCCGATGCCACACTCGGCGCGGTGCGCAGCGTCGATGCCGCCGACCTGCGCGCGGTGGGCATCCGGGCGCTGGTGATGAATATCTTCCACCTGATGCAGAAGCCCGGCAGCTCGACCGTGCAGGCGCTCGGTGGCTTGCACCGCTTCAGCGGCTGGGACGGGCCGATCCTCACCGATTCGGGCGGCTTTCAGGCGTATTCCTTGATCCGCAATAATCCAAAGCTTGGCGCGCTCAGCGACCAGGGGATTACGTTTTTGCCCGAAGGTGCCGAGCGCAAATTTCAGCTGACCCCCGAGAAATGCGTCCAGCTACA
>JAYUYF010000140.1:0-1977 GCA_043752605.1 Roseiflexaceae bacterium | reverse complement strand
TTTATGGATCTGATGAAAATTTTGACGACGACCTCTATGAGGAACTGCTTCGTAAGCATAACCCAAATATCCCGGAAACCTACGAGTTCGAAGTCGTTGAGGGGTGGTGACCATTCGGCGGATCGCCGCAGGTCGGGCACATGGGAGAGCTGGTCGCATGTTGGGGGTATTTGCAGATCCCCGCAAAACGGTAAAGTAGCCGAGTCATTCAGGCGGGTGTTCCGGTCTTGATTTTCTCCAGCCTGCCCCGCCCGGCAGGTGGCGGTAGAGCTGGTCGGCGAGCCGTTGTTGGTGCGGTGCGTCCGTTCGCGCTGCTCAGGGCAGGCTTCACCGGGCACGCGGCGGGCGGAAGCCCACCGTTGTGGAGTCCAACGCCCGCGCGGTGCGCCGCAACCGGGCATGCGCTGCGCGATCGGCCACGGCTGCCGGGCTGGCCGCCTTACGGGGTGGTCTGGCGGGGCGTTAGCGCCCGCCAGCGAGGTGCAGGGGCGGAGCCACCTGCCGCTGCGCCGCGCAGGCGCACCCAGCCGATGGCTGCGCCAAATCCGGGGTGCAGGGGCGGAGGCCCCGCTGAAACGCGCTACGCGTCGGCGATAAACGCTTCCATCTGGCGGTGTGCTTCGTCATCGGTAAACTGCACCGGCGGCGTCTTCATCAGGTACGATGAGGGCGCATTGAGCGGGCCAGCGATCTCGCGGTCGAGCGCCAGTTTGATACAGCGCACCGCATCGATCACCACACCTGCTGAATTCGGGCTGTCCCAGACTTCGAGCTTCAGTTCGAGGTTGAGCGGCACATCACCAAACGTCGTGCCTTCCATACGAATATAGGCCCACTTGCGGTCCTCAAGCCAGGGCACATAATCGCTCGGGCCGACGTGGACATTGCGCTCGCCCGGGTTATACGGCAGCTGGCTCGTCACCGCATTGGTCTTCGAGATTTTCTTCGACTCGAGCCGCTCGCGCTCCAGCATATTGCGAAAATCCATATTGCCGCCAAAATTGAGTTGGTAGGTGCGATCGAGCCGCACACCACGATCGTGAAACAGCGATGTCAGCACGCGGTGTGTGATCGTCGCGCCCACCTGGCTTTTGATATCATCGCCGATGATCGGTAGCCCGCGCTCGGCAAAGCGTGCCTGCCAGACCGGATCGGAGGCGATAAACACCGGGATGCAATTGACAAAACCACAACCCGCCGCCAGCGCCTGCTCGGCATACCAGCGCGCCGCCGCCTCGGAGCCCACGGGCAGAAAATTGATCAGCACATCGGAATGCGTAACGCGCAGGATCTGCGCCACATCCACGGGTGCGTCGGCCGATTCGTTCACAATATCCTGCGAGTACTTACCGAGTCCGTCGAGCGTTGGCCCGCGCTGCACCTGCACCCCCAGGTGCGGCACCCTGGCAAACTGGATGGTATTGTTTGGCTCGGCCAGCATCGCCTCGGCGAGATCCTTGCCAACCTTGGTCTCGTTGACATCAAACGCCGCCGTGAAGACAACGTTACGAATATGATAGCCGCCAAGGTTGACGTGCATCAGCCCCGGTACTTCCTGATCTTCCGGCGCATCGGCGTAGTACGTCACACCCTGGATCAACGATGATGCGCAATTGCCAATCCCGGCGATCGCGACTCGAACCTGTTTCTCAGCCACTGTACTGTTTCCTATCGTGCGCGCTGCAGCACGCAGCGCACTACATGTAAAGACATGCGTTATTGTACGTCGAAACCCGTTGATTGGGATGCACACGCCGCCGCTCAGTAGCCGCGATTCGCACCGATCAGAACATCGACGATCGTCTTGATGATAATTTTGAGGTCAAACAGCAGCGACCAGTTCTCGGTATAGTACAGATCGTAGCGCGTGCGCTCTTCGATGCTGGTGTCGCCGCGCAACCCGTTGACCTGCGCCCAGCCGGTGATGCCGGCCTTGTGGCGGTGGCGGCTCATATAACGCGGGATGCTGCGGCTAAA
>JAYUYF010000139.1:0-1977 GCA_043752605.1 Roseiflexaceae bacterium | reverse complement strand
GCGTGTTACCCGGTTCCAGTGTCATGTCGAGGTCGGTGACCTCGGGTGGGACACCCACCAGCGCGCTGATGCGCGACACATAGCCCGGCGCGCTGACCTTGACATACCAGCAGCCAGTGACGACGTTCCAGCCGTACCGACCATCGGTTCCCGTGATCTGTGGATTGATATTGGGTGAGATCTGCGGTGGCTCCAGACCGGGGATCTCGAAGATGCCGGTATCGGCTGCTGCCCCGCTCCACGTGCTGCCACCACGCGTGTCGAGCGTGCGGCACTGACGTGTGGCGGTGCGCGTGTCTGGTAGTGCGAGCGGGACGCGGTACAACGCGACGGTCGCACCCACCACTGGCTGGCCGGTACGCGCGTTGGTGATGATGCCGCTTGGATCGTACAGCTGCGGGATGCCGATCGAGTCGCCGCCATCGACACAGCCGAGCGGCCGCCCGCCGCCGCCACCATAATCGTAGGCAATACACGGCCGGTGGTCGTCCCAATCCGGGAACAGGTCGAACGGTACACCGGGGATAACACCGGTGCCCGGGATCTGCCCCTTCCAGAAGCCATAATCGTTTGCCTGCGTACTGACGGTCTGGTTTGGGTCGCGCTGCATCAGGTAGATCTGGCTGCCGTGGCGGATGTAGACCGTGCTGAGCGTGCCACACGCCGGGAACGGGCAACGGATGCGCGCGCGCAATTGGAAGCTACGATTGTTGAGCCCACTGCGACCGACAAACAACGTCGGCGGCATAGTTGACACATTCACAGCGCCCCCCGCAATACTCGTGTTGCCCGCTGCGCCGAGGTTGACATTTACCGCGCCGATGCCACTGTACGCGATTGCGCGCCCGCCCGCGCTGGCACTGAGATCAATTGTTTTCACCCCCGCCGGTGTATTTGCATCAACCCGTACGCCAAAGATCACGGTGCGCGTCTCGCCGGGTGGCACGCTGAAGGTTGGTGCCCAGATCAGCGTCCGCGTCGTACCAGTCGCGAAGTCGCTCGGTTCGGTCGTGATCGCGCCGCTCGTCGTGCCTGTGCGGTAGGTGAGCGAGATCGGCAGGGTTGTGCGCAGATTGCTAACTGTGATCGCGGTGTTTGTCGGGTTGTACGCCGCGACGGTATACGTGAACTCTGCGCCGTGCGCAACGCTCCGCACGGATGGCCCGATCCGCAACGCCAGCGCCGCCTCTGGCTCGGACACAAACAGTTCTGTTGTGGCCGCAAAGCCACCGAATGCCGGTGTCAGGTTGCCGCTGGAACCAGAAAATGTGCCCGAGCAACCGGCGGTGCAGCTGAAGACCGGCAACCGATCACCCGAGACCGGCCGAAAGCTGCCGCCACGGTTGAGTTGGATCTGGCCATTGAAACGACCCTCGCCGTTACGGTTGGCCACGCGTTCAATATCAACCGCGCCAAAATCGGTGCCGCGCAGCAGCCCGGAGACCGTGATCGCGAGCGTGCCGGTGATCCCCTGTGTGTACAATCCGGCAATTGTGATCAGCCCGGTCGGCGCAAACACACCACCGCTGTTGTTGACACCGATCTGCAGCCGCCCCGCACCCGTGAGCGCACCGCCCGTGAGCGACAGGCTGGCAAATTCGTTGTTGCCCTGTACCGTGCCGCCCACCAGCCGCAATTCGCCCGTGTGCTGCGTGATATCATCGAAGAACCGCAGCGTGCCGCCTTCCGCCAGCAGCGTGCCACGGTTGGTAAACGACAGATACACCGCGAGCGTGCTCGCACCCTGCTTGCGCCACGTCCCGCTATTGATAATCGATCCCGTGCCGTTGATGTTGGCATCGCTGGTCGGCGCGGTAACCAACGTACCGCTATTGGTGAACGATGCTTTGCGCGATCCGCTGGTTTGAAAAAGGAAGTTTGTCGCATTGAGCGTAGCGCTACCGGCATTGGTGAGTGCGACGCCAGTGAGAGTCCCACCGAGAATCGTCAGCGTCGCGCTGCTGGCGACCGTGAGGC